>NZ_JBQHQF010000001.1:0-167745 GCF_052067635.1 Collinsella sp. HCP3S3_E5
CGATGACATGCCGGGGGCGGACCGGGACGGGTTAACGGCAGGCCCCGCCGACCGATTGCAAGCGGTCGGCGGGGCCATTGTGGCTCTTGACAGCGGATTGGGTCATATGAGCGAGAGGCTCACGACCCACAGCTTCCGGCACAGCGCGGTGACGTTCGCGTTGCTGGGGGGCGCCAGCCTGCAGCAGGCCCAGGCGCTCGCAAGGCACACGAACCTGACGACCACGATGGTCTATGCCCACAACGTCGACCGCGTGAGCCAAGCTCCGGAGCGTTTTGTCGACGGCCTCCTCGACGACTAGGAGCCCGAGGCCGGGGCCGCGTCATGCGAGGGGGATGCCCGAGAGGTCGCTCCCCAGCACCTCCAGGTACTCCAGCAGCTGCTGGTACTTGCCCCGGAGCAGCAGGAGCTGTTGCTGGAGCTCCGCGTTCTCCTCCTTCAGCTTCCTCGATTGCTTCCTGCTCTTGTCGAGGGCGATGTCGAGGTCCTGCAGGCGTGACTGCGCCCTCTGGAGCTCCCTTGACAGCCTGGTTATCTCGGCGTCCTTGTTCAGCTCGCGCCTGCCCTCTTGGCTCACCTTGCCCGTCGGCTTGAACTGGCAGACCCGGTTCTTCGCCAGGAGCTCCTTGACGTGCTGCTGGCTGAACGTCCCCGAGCTCAGCCCCGTGAGCGCCATGAGCTCCTTCTTGGTGACGATGCGGTGGTCCTCTTCGATCTCGTCGATGGCCCCCTGGATGAGGGCCAGCGTCTTCTCGCGCTTCGCCGCGTACATCCTCTGCATGTTCTCACTGGGCTGCTTCATCAGAGACCTCCAGGTCCTCGTCGCTGATAGCGCTCAGCACGCGCTGGGTCAGCGTTTCGTATGCGTCTATCCAAGCACCGCAGAGCTCGGCGAAGACCTCGTTGCCACAACTTAGAGCCTTCTCCTGCTTGCTGCGCCAGTCGTCGAGCTCGCTTTGATAGTAGTCGAGGTCGCCGGCGTCGGGGACGAGGTAGCTGCAGCGGAGGCACCTCGACCTGTCGGCGCTGCAGCCCCTTGCGTCCGAGCACAGGCCGATCCTGTGGACCCTCTTGGCGAAGGGCTTCGACAGGATCCTGTCGAAGCGCGCGGGGTCGTCTGTGTTGATGATCCTGCCCCTGAACACGACGGGGTCGTCCTTGCGCAGGTCCTTGACGGAGGTGTGGGTGTAGCTCTGCTCGATCATCTTGGTGTTGTGGTGGGCGGTGAGCGGCAGCAGGTCGATGGCGCGGAAGAGGCCCGAGTTTATGCGGTCGCTGACGGCGTTGTGGCGGAACTGGTGCGTCGTCGGGGAGTAGGGCTCGCCGTGCTCGTCGACGATTCCCCTGCACTTGCAGAGCCGCGAGAAGAAGCGGTTGCAGCTTCCAAGGTTCTTCGGCTTGAATGCCGACCCGTGAGTCCTATAGCATCTCTCCCCCGTCTTCGGGTCCCTTATGAGCCTGTAGGCCCGCGAGGTGAAAAGCCACCTTGCATTCTCGCCGAGGTGCGCCAGCACCTCGTCCCTCTGGGCTGCCACCAGGTCGACGAGGAGCTTCCCCATGCCCTCGTACCTGACCTCGATCAGCTTGATGTCGCTCGGGACGTAGGGTCCCGCTTGCTTGAACGACGGGATCGTCAGGGTGTAGGTGTCCGCGTCGAGCCGCTTCAGGCACCTGACCGTCATGCTGAGGACCTCCGTGGCGCGGTTGGGGATCAGGCGCAGCATCCAGTAGAGGCACCTGTAGACCAGCGGGATGCCGTCTTTCATGAAGATGACGTCGAGCTGGCCGGCCACCTCGTCGGGGATGTACTTGTCCTCCTTCTTGACGTAGGCGGGGGCCCTCTCCAGCACGAACCTCTGCATGGCGGAGCTGATGTCGGTGAACCCCGACTCCCTCGCGAATGCCTCGAGAGCGTGCCAGTAATGCAGGCGCTTTCTCAGGGAGGTCTTCCGCTCTCCCGAGAAGAGGTAGGCATAGAAGGAGGCGAGCGCCTCCGGCGGGGCTTCTGCGAAGCTCTTGCAATCGTCGGGGATGAAGTCTGCGCAGTGCTTGATGGACATGCAGATGTCTGAGCTGATGGCAGCGGGGTCCCGCCCCTTCACGAGCCTCGTCAGCGCCCATCTCTTGGCCTCCTTCTTGAGGTGTTCGTTCGAGATACCCGTGAAATATATGTTGCGCGAGCTCGGTTTGACGTTCTTGTCGGGCTTCACCTTGTCGGCTTGCCAGACGTCGTCGCTGAAGCTCGAGGCAGAGCAGTAGTCTGAGAGCATCCTGGCCGCCTGCTCGTCGGTGACGGACACGGTGTTGGAGAGGACGACTGGCTCGAGGGCCGCGGACCCGGATGTGGGGAAGAGCAGGCTGTCAGGCATGTTGCGTTCCCTCCTCAATAGCGTCGAGCACGGCCCTGTAGCGCTCGTTCAGGGTTCTCTCCTGCGCGTACTCGGTGTAGCCCTCGTACTCGTCCATCGGGATGTCCAGCTCCGCGTACTTGGCCTCGAACTGCGCCAGCAGCCTCGACGAGTCCTCGTAGAGCTCCTGCCAGCGTGCTTGGAAGGCCCTTCCCGTGCACAGCTTGGGGCAGGACGCGCAGCTGATGTTGCCGAGGTCGGCGCACCTGCCCTCCGAGGGGTGCTTTGAGCACACGCCCAGCTCCACGTTGCGGCGGTTGGTGCAGAAGTCGACGTAGAGCCAGCGGCGCTCCTCCTCCGTGTACAGGTCGAGCCTGCCGCTCTCGATCAGGAGGTTGAACTTCTGCTGGAAGAACTCGCTGTTCAGCTCTGCGAGCCTCCTCATCCTCACCTCGGCGTAGACGCGCTCGGTGGTTCTGTGGTCGACGTGGCCGAGCTGCTTTTGCACGTCTGTAAGCGTGGCACCCGACGTGATGAGCTCGACGGCGACCGTCTTGCGCGTCTGCCTGGAGCAAAACGTGTCGTAACTCTCGTCGATCGACTGCATGCCGTACCGCTCGAGCAGCCTGTTGATCGCTCCGTTGAAGGTCGTCGCGGGGAACTCGGTCTTAACCCCGTTGGTGATGCAGAAGAAGAGCGTCTCGACCCCGTACATCTCCCTGAGGGCGGAGGTCTCCTCGATGTAGGCCTCGATCTCGCCGTGGAGCCCTGGCGAGATGACGGCGAAGATCTTGTCGCCGAGGCGCCGCTTGATCCTGGATGCCGCGGTCTTGGGGGACCTCGCCCTCACCTGCGGCATGCCGCTGGCGGGGTCCTCGGCCGTGATGTCCTCGACGCGGATGCTCTTGATATCGGAGAGGCGCCACCCGGTCTCCATTGCGAGCTTGAGCATCAGCCTGCAGGCGCTCGACCCAAGCTCGTCGACGTGCTCCTCGAGGAACACCAGGATGTCCTCGGGGATCTCCGGGGTCGCCCTCGAGTAGTCAGAACCGCTCCTGACCGTCAGGTTCGCGGTCGGGTCCGTGTCAAGGCGCCCGCGAGCGACGAGGTGCCGGAAGAACCTCCTGCAGCTGGTCAGATGATGCTTGAGCGTGCCGGGTGCATAGCCCTCCTTGCTCATATGCGAGAGCGCGGCGAGGACATGCAGCTCGCCCACGTCCTCTGGGCAGGTGATGCCGTATTCGCCGACGAGGAAGGAGAGCACGGTTAGCAGATCGGCCATCGCAGCCGGGATGCGCGCCAACGCGCGATGGTCAGAGCTCGCGCGTTGGCATGCATCCTGGTAGAGGAACCTCAGATACTCCCTCGCATCCTGCTGGAACAAACCCGTCCCGTCCAGCACGGAGAAGTCGAACCGCCTGCCTGAGAACGTCTCCCCCTTGGGGAAGTAGAACCACACCTCCGACTTGTCGCTGGCCACCTCGTCGGCGTTGCCGTCGAACATGAACCTGCGCAGGCCGGCGATCTTGTTCTCCAGGTGCTCGCCAAAAGCGTTTGCGAGGGTGGGGGTCTGCCGCACCTTCTTGAACGCCGCGAACTTCCTCACGTCCTCGTCTTCCAAATGCTCCTTGAAGTCGCGACGGAATCTGTGGAGGGGCAAGATCGGCCCCCTCGGAGAGTCGGGGGCCAGGTACCTGCCGGCGAAGAACGCATCGTATGCGCCCAGGAGCTCCTCGAAGCTGACGCCGCCTGGCAGTTCCGGTGCCGGCAACTGGGAGTCACCTGCGACAAGCAGTCCAGCAGGGACGGAGCTCTTGTCAACCCGCACAGCTTTCTCGTCGTAATAGGCGCGTTCCTCCGCGCTGAGATCTAGGAATTCATATACGGTGGTCCGGTTAGAGGTCGTAGCGTACGCAGCGTACGTGTAGGGCAACATCTCCCTAGCGATTACTTCATGCAGCCTGCGATAGTCCCACCGCTTGCCGTGCCCCCTCTCTCTGTGCTTTCGGTACCTCCCGACAGGGCGCCAGGAGAACCCGAAGATGTACGCGGTCAGGCGCGGGTAGGTGAAGTGTCGGTAGTTGCGATCGGACAGCCCCGAGGCATACTTCTCTGCCATGTCGCGCACATACGCCGCGAACTCCTCCTCGCCGATCTCCTCGACAACACAGTTGTCGAGCCACATCAGGAAGGAGTCGTGAGCTCTTCTGAAGTATCTTCCGTTGAACTCCTCGCGGACCGCTGCAAGGGGTTCCCGATGATTGATGGCCTCGACGGCGCGGTCCCCGATCTGCACCGGGAAGCGGTGATAGGTGTAGAAGCGCTCCATGTACGTCTCGCCAAAGATACGTATCAGGGGGTTAACGCGGTCCCTGACCTGGTAGGTCAACCCGGTTATCACCTTGCAGAGCTTCTTTATGCCGGGCTTTTCCCAGGCTTCCTCGTCCTCGTGCATGGAGACGAGCACGTCGAGGAAGTAGTCGCTCAGCTCCTCCTCCGAGAACATGGAGGTCAGGGCAAGACGACACAGGGTCCCATAGCTATATGTCCCCTTCAGCGACTCCTCCAGGCCCTCGCAGGAGGGCAGCGGCGTGCGCGACTCCACGCAGGCGGCCAAGGCAGCAAAGTCGCTCACCGTCGCCGTGTCTGCGACATGGGTGTAGTTGTTGCTGCGCTTCGCACCCCCGGAGTTGTCCCTGATGTGCTCGAGCGCCTCCTCAGGTTGCCTGATCATCGGCGCGCCTCTTCTCCTTGGCTGCTTCGAGCCTCTTCCAGTTCTCGACGGCGGTCACCCTGTCCTGCCTGTTCTTGTAGGGCTCGGCAGACTCCATGCTCTTCCAGCCCATGATGTCCAGGATCTGGTTGTCGGTGAGGGAGGCGGGGTCTAGGGCCTGCTGCCTGAGGAGCTCCTCCATCTTCGTGCTCCTGCCGGAGTGGGTGCGCACCTTGGCGGGGTCGAGGCCGGCGTGCTTGGCGGCGCGCTTGATGATCTCGAGCGCGTTGTGGTAGGCCATCGGCTTGCCGAAGCTGCCCTCGCGCTCGCGCAGGTTCAGGAAGATCTCGGTCGGTACGAGCACTCCGGAATCGATCAGCTTCCCCTCGACGGCGCTGCGCTCGTTGTAGAGGTACTCCTCCAGCAGGCGCCGCGAGCGCTCCGACAAGACGCAGACGCGCCCCTCGCCCTCGCGCCTGCCCTTGCTGCGGAACAGCTTCAAGGTGCCCTCGTCTGCGCGGTAGAGGTCGATCTGGGCGGAGAGGATCTCGTCGATGCGAAGGCCGTCGAGCGAGAGGGAGAAGACCGCCTTGTCGCGGTAGGTGCGGAAGTTGCTGAGGATGGCGTCGACCTGCTCGTCCGTGTACCACTTCTCGTAGTCCACAGGAGGCTTGCCGCTGACGAAGGACGTCTCGGCGACATAGCGCGGCGACGTGGTCACGATTCCCTGGCCGTAGAGGAAGGAGTGCGGGTTCTCCCCACTTCGCTCCTCTGCGACCTCCATCTTGACCTCCCTGCCCTGGGAGCGCAGGAAGGTGTAGAAGCTGGCCACGACCGTGTAGTAGCCCCTGACGGTGAAGCCGGACCTCTTTCCCTCCACTGCGCCGACGAACGGGATGACGTTTCCGAACTGCAGGAAGCGCAGGAAGCCGGCGAGGTGCTTGGCGGTCGCGTCGGCGTAGCCGATGTGCCAGCAGTCCTGCAGGTAGTTGAGGTACTTGCACAGCTTGTAGGCGTACTGCCTCGCCGTCTGGGGCGAGCCCATGTTCATCTTGTGGAGGAACTTGTTGGCCCAGAAGGGGTAGGCGTCCGGATGGTTGATGATCCAGCCGTCCATCGTTCCCCCGTCGGCCTTCGGGTAGAGGCATTTTTCAACGGCAAACATTTTTTGTCACCTGAACAAACATCAATTCACTGGATAACGCTTAGTTAAACATCACAATAAGTGCTCGACCTATCAACGACTAAAAATAAATCTTAGTATCTGAAATACATAATAAAAACTCAGAAAGTTCAACTGACTGGTCTTAGCAGGTTTCCCAAGTGCCGCAGATTGCCGTGAAAGAGGAGCGAAGCGTACTTAAGTACGTGAGCGACGATTGAACGGCAAGGTGCGGTGCTTGGGGAAGCTGCTAATCGAGCCCGGAGAACGAGGGATACGCGCTCTCGCCGTGCTGACTCGCATCCAAGCCCAGCGCCTCGTCTGCCTCGTCCACGCGCAGGCTACCGTGGAAGAGCGCCTTGACCACCGCGGCGATCACCAAATCGAGCACCAGTACAAGAGCGACCGTCACCACAATGCCCAAGATCTGCGAGATGAGCAGCGACACGTCGCCCGTGTAGAACAGACCGCCCTTACCGGTCCACGAGAGCTCAGGCACGCAGAATAGGCCCGTGAGCACGCCGCCCAAGATGCCGCCGATGCCGTGGCAGCCAAACGCGTCGAGCGCATCGTCGTAGCCAAACTTGGTCTTAAGATGGCTAATGGCCAGGTAGCAGACAGGCGATACTATCAGGCCCATGACCAGCGCTGCCCACGGCTCGACAAAGCCCGCACCCGGCGTGACCACCACAAGGCCCGCAACCAGACCGGTGCTGGCACCCACCAGCGTGGGGCGACCGGTGCGCACGCGCTCGACGACAAGCCACGAGACCATGCCCGCCGCGCTGGCCGCCACGGTGTTGAGGATGGCGAGCGCGGCCACGGCGTCGGCCTTAAACTCGCTGCCGCCGTTAAAGCCAAACCAGCCAAACCAAAGCAGGCCGGCGCCCAGCGCCACAAACGGAACGTTATGCGGGCGGTAGCTCACCATGCCAAAGCCGCGACGACGGCCAAGCATTAAACAGAGAATCAGGCCCGTCAGACCGGACGAGATGTGCACCACGTCGCCGCCCGCAAAGTCGAGCGCGCCGATGATGTCGCCGATAAAGGAACCCTCACCGCCCCAGACCATGTGGGCGAGCGGCGCATAGACCACGAGCAGCCAAATGCCCAGGAAGGCCGTCATCGCACCAAACTTAACGCGGCCGGCCAGGCTGCCCGTGACGATAGCAGCCGTGATCATGGCAAACGCCATTTGGAAGGCGATGTTGATGATTTGAGGGTAGACGGCACCGTCCGCAGCATTGCCCTCGGCCGCCTGCAGCACCTGGTTGAGCACCGGCAAGCACAGCAGCTGGTCAAGGCCTCCAATAAACGGGCTCGAGCCGTCGCCGCCGTAGGCCAGCGACCAGCCGGCAACAATCCACAGCACACCAACCAGGCCAATGGCGCCAAAGCACATAAGCATGGTGTTGATGACATTTTTGCGCCTGGACAGGCCGCCATAGAAAAACGCCAGACCCGGTGTCATTAAAAACACGAGCATGGTACAGATGAGCATAAACGTTGTCGATCCCGTATCGTACATTCGCTCCCCTTTGGTCGCATGAACGTTGTCGGCGCCCATAATGCGGCCGAGGGGCAACTGGTGTAGACCAGATACGGCGTTGTTAAACGCTGCGTTGTCGAATGGAAACGGTGCCGCAATCTTGGAAACGGCACGGCAACGGGCGCGAAACGAACGGGAAATACGCGAGCAAGGGAGCCGTGAGCGTGCCCGTCCCGGCTAGCGCCGAAACAGCTCGTGAGCGCGGTCGCGGAGATTAGTTGCTCGAATGACGCCCTCGTAGCGATTGATGCGCAAGCGCGGGAAAGCATTGAAGAAGCGCAGGTCGCGACGGCTGAGCGACACACTCGGCACCGGACGGCTCATGCGCTTACCGGCAAGGCGACGACTGAGCGACGGACGCGGCATGCTCGGCGCGGCATCGGCCACGCGGCGGGCGGCAAGCGCCAGGCCGCGAGCACCATCCGAGATAAACGTCGGCATCGAAGCCTTCTCACGAAGGGCATCGAGCGCCGCGTCGCCCAACTCGGCCAGCCACGCGTTAACGGCGCGGCTACGGATATGCGTCTGCGCTACCGAGTCGATCGTCGAATCGGGAATACGTTCGAGCATGGAGTCCGAGGCATCGGCAAGCGACTCATTGATGCGGTCGGCAAGGTCGGCGCGCACACGCTCCAGCTGATCGGACAGGCGACGCCAACTGGCCAAAGAGCACACCGCGTCGACCATCATCGCGACCGCGACGATAAAGGCGGACAGCCGCACAATCAGCACCGGCAGATGGCCAAGCAGTCCCAGCAATGCCGGCTCCACTAAACGACAAATGCACAACGCGCCCAGGCCAAACGCGCAGGCCCAGTACAGGCAGATACGTCCGTGCAAGTTAAACGGCAGGTGCGAATAGTCCCAAAAGCGTGCGCCCGTTGTTTTTTCCAAAAGAAGGCCCACACTGTACTCGATTACACTGCACACAAGCGCCGCGGCGACAAATTGGCTCGAGGCATCCGGAATCCCGCGCAGCAAAAGCCAGCAGGCTATGCCGCCCACACCATAGATAGGGCAACACGGCCCCAGCAAGAATCCGCTGTTGGCAAAGCGTCCTTGGTTGAGCATGGCGCAGACTGTCGACTCCCATGCCCAACCGCAAAACCCGTAAAAGGCAAACGAGAGCACCAGTGCCGAGAGCGGACAGGCGGCAAGCGTCGCGCCGTCAAATGCCATGTCGATCGCGGTCCCCACCGTCTACCCTCTCCTCTTTTCACTCGAATCTTTGCTCGAGCCGTCGCTCGAGCCCTCGCTCAAATCGTTCGCGCCGTCCTTGCGCGGCAGACGGCCGGCGACCGTCTCGCGCAGAGCACACCATTTATCCGCCAGGCACACAATCCATGCCTCACGACACGTCGGCGGCACCGGCACCAGCGGAAACATATGCCGCACGATAATATTCCGCTCGCGCGACGTCAGCTCAAAATCTTCCTCCGCACGCGCCAGGGCAAAAAACGGATGCCGAAATCCGTGCAGGCGATGGCTTGGGTCGGGATCGTGCCAGTCATAAAGAAAGTAATCGTGCAGCAGGGCCCCGCGCAGCAACGAGGCGCGGTCGACGGAGATACCGACACGGCCCAAGCGCTCGGCAAAGGACAGGCTCGCCCGCGCTACCGAAGTCACATGTGCATAGACCGTCACATCGCCATGCTGGATAAACTCGCGCGTCAGGTCCAGACGGCCCGCCTGCGCCAGTTGACGGGCAGCATGGTCTACTTCGCACGCGATTTTCTCGGCACGAACGACATCGGACATGCTGCCTCCTTCCAGCGACTCACGGCGACAAGCCACAGCCTGCACGCATTGAATTAATCATCATCGAATCTACCAGTATGGCATCGGACAAAACGTTTCGCCCCACCAGTTGGCGAATTACCGCGCCGCCGTCACATATCAAACGCCAAAATGTGCGAGACTGTTTTGTGCAATTGTGCCGGCCGAGGGAGCGCCGGCGCTCGATTCGCATGGAGTAACCCACAACGATGCTGCTTACGCAAACGACAACGCCCGAGGACGTCAAGGCTCTCGACCGCGCCGAGCTTCCGCTGCTCTGCGGCGAGATCCGCCAGGCAATCCTCGAAAGCTCCGCCGCCGTCGGTGGGCACGTTGCTCCCAACCTGGGCATCGTTGAGCTTACAGTTGCGCTTCATCGCGTGTTTAACTCCCCCATCGACAAGATTGTCTTTGACGTTTCGCACCAGACCTACGCCCACAAGGCGCTGACGGGGCGCGCGTACACCTATATCGATCCGGATCGTTATGGTGAGGCTTCTGGCTTTGCCAATCCCGACGAGTCCGAGCACGACCTGTTCGCCATGGGCCATACCTCCACGTCGGTGAGCCTGGGCTGCGGCCTTGCCCACGCGCGCGACCTGGCGGGTGACGCGTACAACGTCATTACCATCATTGGCGACGGTTCGCTTTCGGGCGGCCTGGCGTTTGAGGGCCTCAACAACGCCGCCGAGCTCGACAGCAACTTGATCATCATCGTCAACGATAACGACCAGTCCATCGCCGAAAACCATGGCGGCCTGTATCGCAATCTGGCCGAGCTGCGCGCCAGCAACGGCGCCTGTGAGCGCAACGTTTTCCGCGCGATGGGGCTCGACTACCGCTATCTGGACGCCGGTAACGATGTGTTGGCCCTCGTCGACGCGCTGCAGGAACTGCGCAATATCGATCATCCCATCGTGCTGCACGTCTCCACCGCCAAGGGCAAGGGCTTTGAGCCGGCCCAGAGCGACCCCGAGCGCTGGCACCATGTGGGTCCGTTTGACATGACTACTGGGCGCAAGCTCTGCCCGGGCCATCCGAGCGAGCCTGCGCCGCGCACCTATGCAGACATTACGGGCGAGGCGCTCAGCGCCGCCATCGAGCGCGATCCACAGGTCGTGGGCATCACGGCCGCCACGCCCTACATCATGGGCTTTACACCCGAGCTTCGCGCCGCGGCCGGCAAACAGTTCGTCGATGTGGGCATTGCCGAGGAGCACGCCGTGACCTTTGCCACCGCGCTTGCGCGCTCGGGCGCCAAGCCAGTCTTTGGTGTGTACGGCACGTTTTTACAGCGCGCCTACGACGAGTTGTGGCACGACCTGTGCCTCAACGACACCCCCGCAACCATCCTGGTGTTTGGCGCGTCGATCTTTGGCACCACATCCGAGACGCACCTCTCGTTCTTTGATTTATCCATGCTGGGCGGACTTCCCAACATGCGCTATCTGGCACCGGCCTGCATGGAGGAATACCTGTCCATGCTGAGCTGGTCGCTCGACCACCGCGAGCATCCCGTGGCGATCCGCGTTCCGGGCATTGGCCTGGTTAGCCGCCCCGATTTGGCGCCCGCCGAGGACACCGACTACAGCGCCGTTCGCTACGACGTGGTGCGTCAGGGCCGCGACGTTGCCGTGCTCGCGCTTGGCGATTTCTTTGAGCTGGGCGAGCGCGTGACAAACCGCTTGGCTGCCGAATACGGCATAGAGGCCACGCTCGTCAACCCGCGCTTTGCAACCGAGCTTGACCGCGAGTCTCTCGATGGCCTCGCCGCCGAGCATCGCGTTGTCGTCACCCTCGAGGACGGCATCTTGGACGGTGGCTGGGGCGAGCGCGTCGCGTGCTACTTGTCCTGCACGCCCGTGCGCACGCGCACCTTTGGCATCGCCAAGGGCTTTCCCGACCGCTACGACCCCAACGAGTTGCTTGCTCAGAACGGCATGACGGTTGAGAATATGGCCGCCGAAGCAGTACGCCTGCTGAACGAGTAGAAAAACCTCCGCAAGGGAAGCACCCCTGCGGAGGTTTTTATTTTCCCAACTCAATTGTCTCGATCTGTAACACCTAGAGGACAAATCCTCGCCCAATTGTTACAGATCTAGACAAACCGTCTTTGCCCCTGTTGTTTGTCTCAATCTGTAACAGATAGAGACCTTTTGTCCATCCAGATGTTACAGATCGAGACACTCAAGTCCCCCTAAAGAGAAAATCTCAATCTGTAACAGTTACTCGGCAAAAATGGCTGCAGATGTTACAGATTGAGACAAAACAGCGAGGCAGGCCGCCACATCTGCAAGAATCACCACAAAGGTGCCCGTCCCCTTTGTGGTAGTTTTAAGTCATGGTCGGCGCGAAAAACGAATAGCCGTTCATACGCGATCTCCTTACTTATATATGTCGCGTTGCCGCCATTATAGCGACCGCCGCGAGCGACCATGTCGTCCGCAAAACGCTATCTCAGCTGCAATAACTGACGTTTGCCCAGATAAAACCTGCCAAAATAAACCTGTCCCTTTTTGGTAGGTAGAATTACCCATAAGGTAAGTATGTTTCTGAGTTATTTCGTGTTGACCCATTTGAGCGCGATAGGGTATAACTCTATTCAACCGCTAGGGATTTTATTGAGAAAGGTGTTCTACCATGAGCAAGAACCTCTCCCAGCAGGTCGTTTTCGACCGTCGCGGCTTCATCGCCGCCACCTTTGCAACCGTCGCCGGCCTTGGTCTTGCCGGCTGCTCCGACACCAGCGCCGAGGCCGACAAGGGTTCCGCCGCCGGCTCCTCCAAGAGCCCCGAGGACACCGAGGCTTCCACCACGCTCGATGCCAAGGCATTCGACAAGCTCGTCGACAACGGCCCCAAGGCCGATGATGACGCCATCGCCGCCAGCACCTGGGCCACGGCCGTCAAGGACGCCGGCGTCTTTAAGATCGGTGGCGTTCAGACCTCCACGCTCTTCTCCCTCCTCAACGAGAAGGACGGCAAGACCCGTGGCTTCGACGCCGGCATCGCGCAGCTCCTGTCCAACTACATTCTGGGCGAGAACAAGGTCGAGATCACCCAGGTGACCTCGGACACGCGTGAGTCCGTCCTGCAGAACGGCCAGGTCGATGCCGTCTTTGCCACCTACACCATTACCGATGAGCGCAAGAAGCTTGTCTCCTTTGCCGGTCCCTACTACTACACCCAGCAGGCTATCCTGGTGCTCGCCGACAACGACGACATCAAGAGCGTCGACGACCTGGCCGACAAGAACGTCGCCGTCCAGTCCGGCTCCAACGGCCCCGCCATCCTGGAGGAGTTCGCCCCCAAGGCCGGCCAGCAGGAGTTCAAGACCGACGAGGAGGCCCGCCAGGCACTTCAGCAGGGCCGCGTTGACGCCTACGTCATCGACAACAACATGCAGCAGAGCGCCCTGGTCCGCGAGCCCGGTAAGTACAAGATCGCCGGCAAGCCCTTCGGCAGCAAAGAGCCCTACGGCATCGGCCTGCCGCTCGATTCCGACGGCGTCGCCTTTGTCAACGACTTCCTTAAGAAAATCGAGGACGATGGCACCTGGACCGAGCTGTGGCAGATCTGCATCGGCGATCGCACGGGCGACACCAACGTTCCCGAGCTGCCCGAGATCGGCGCCTAGACAGCGAGCCCAGTAACGGCCGCTACGAAACCATACGGAAACGCACGATGCGCTTTATTGCGCTAAACTGTTTCCACACTGAGTTGTCGGGGCTTCCGTACACACGGGAGCCCCTTTCCTTATCGGCGGGAGGTCCGCATGAGTCTCTCCGAGCTCTGGTCGCTCTATGGCCAGAACTATATCGACGCGCTGCTAGCAACCTGGGGCATGACGCTTGAGTCGTTTGCCATCGCCATGGTGCTGGCCGTCGCTGTCACCGTGATGCGCGTGTCGCCGCTCAAGCCGCTGCGCATTTTTGGCGACCTGTATGTTCAGGTCTTCCGTAACATCCCCGGCATCGCGCTGCTTATCATCGTCGTCTATGCGCTGCCGCCGCTCAAGGTCGTCCTGCCCTACCGCACCTGCGTTATCGTCGCCACGGTCCTTTTGGGCTCGGCCTTTGGCTCCGAGAACTTTATGAGCGGCATCAACACCGTCGGCGTCGGCCAGGTGGAAGCCGCGCGCTCGCTCGGCATGAGCTTCAGCCGTATCCTCGCCAAGATCGTGATTCCGCAGGCGCTGCGCTCGAGCGTGCTGCCCATGACCAACCTCTTTATCGCCGTCATGCTCACCACCGCACTCGGCAGCCAGGTACCGCTTCAACCTCAGGAGCTCACCGGCGTGGTGAGCTACATCAACACGCGCTCGCTCGGCGGCGTCGCCGCGTTCTTTATCTCGGCGCTCGGCTACCTGGGCACGGCCTTTGTGGTGAGCCACATTGGCAACTACATCGATAAGAAGGTGAGGATCCTCCGATGAGCAAGCATTCCACCTCCGCGCTCACCATGCGCGATGCGCTCTACGAGGCCCCCGGTCCCAAGATGCGCGCCAAGATTCGCATCGGCACCGCTATCTCGCTTGTTGCCGTCGCCGCGCTCGCCGTCCTCGTGTTGCAGCGCTTTTATGTGACCGGTCAGCTTTCGGTCCACTATTGGTATTTCTTTACGCACCTCACCACCTGGAAGTTCCTGCTTGCCGGCTTTGAGGGCACCGTTAAAGTCGCACTCACCGCTGGCGCCATCGCGCTGGTGTTGGGCCTAGCCCTTATGCTCGGCCGCACCAGCGACATTAAGCCGCTGCAGCTGGTCTGCCGCGTGCTCACCGATTTCTTCCGCGGCGTACCGAGCCTGCTGTTCATCTACTTCTTCTTTTTGGTGCTGCCTCAGTACAAAATTGCGCTGCCGTCGTTTTGGATGCTCACGCTCCCCGTCGCGCTCGCTGCAGCCGGCGTGCTGGCCGAGATCTTTCGCGCGGGCGTCAACGCCGTGCCGCGCGGGCAGGTCGAGGCAGCCCAAGCGCTCGGTCTCTCCAAAGCTAAAATCACCTTTAAAATCGTGCTGCCGCAGGCGATTCGGTTTATCATTCCGTCGTTGATTTCGCAGCTTGTGGTCGTAGTCAAAGACACCACCGTCGCCTACGTGGTGAGCTACCCCGACCTCATGCAAAATGCCCGCGTGCTCATTACCAACTACGACGCCCTCGTGTCGGTCTACCTGGTAATCGCGGTCATCTACATCCTCATCAACGTCGCGATCAACAAGGCCGCTGTCTACGTTTCGCACAAGACCGGCGCGACCATCATCCGCTAACGCTTTACCATTTCCAGTCATAAGGAGCCGAGCACCATGGCACAGAGCACCTCTTCCACCGGCAATCAGCCGCTGATCGAGCTCAGGCACGTCGATAAGCACTATGGCGATCTGCACGTCCTCAACGACATCAATCTCTCGGTCGACCGCGGCGAGGTCGTCGTCGTGATCGGCCCCTCGGGCTCGGGCAAGTCGACCATGTGCCGAACCATCAACCGCTTGGAAACCATCGACTCGGGCGAGATCCTCATCGAGGGCGAGCCCCTGCCGCAGGAAGGCAAGGACCTTGCCCGTATGCGTGCCGAGCTGGGCATGGTATTTCAGCAGTTCAACCTGTTCGCACATATGACCGTGCTGCAGAACGTCATGCTGGGACCGGTCGACGTGCTGGGCGTCTCCAAGGACGAGGCCCGCGAGCGCGCCATGGACCTGCTGGGCCGCGTGGGCGTTGCCGAACAGGCCGATAAGGTGCCCGCACAGCTCTCGGGCGGCCAGCAGCAGCGCGTAGCCATCGCCCGCTCGCTTGCCATGCAACCCAAGGCCATGCTTTTTGATGAGCCCACGAGCGCCCTTGACCCCGAGATGATCAACGAGGTGCTCGAGGTCATGGTCCGTCTGGCCCAGCAGGGCATGACGATGATCGTCATTACGCATGAGATGAACTTTGCCCGCCGCGTGGCCGACCGCGTCGTGTTTATGGCCGACGGCCAAATCGTGGAAACCGGCACGCCCGACGAGTTCTTCGACCACCCCCAGACCAAGCGCGCCCAGGACTTCCTCAACTCCATCAAGGGCCACTAACCAGCAACCCCGTGGGACAAATCCATTGAAAGTGTTGTCCCACGTCTCTCATGCGCCCTGTCACCTTCAGATTCGAAAGCAGCACCCATGATCGGAACACGTACTTCCTCGTCCTATACCCCGCACGTCGACGTTGCCCCCGCCGACCGCCCGCTCATCCTCGTCGCGCCGCGTTGGGAAGAGGCAAAGCCGTTTTTGAGCGAAACGCTCTCCCCCAACGAGGAAATCGCCAGTGTCTTTGTCGATGCCATCCTTGCCGCTGGCGGCCTGCCGCTGCAGATGTCCATCACCGAGGACATTGATGTTATCCGTCATTACGTTGATATCGCCGACGGCATCGCCATTCCCGGCGGCCCCGATGTCAATCCCAAACGTTGGGGCGATGATCGACCCTACGACCCCACCCTCTGCTGCGAGATCCGCGATAGCTTTGAGTTTAAGCTGGTCGACGAGGTGCTCCGCGCCAAAAAGCCGCTCTTTACCACCTGCCGCGGCACGCAGCTGCTCAATGTCGCCACTGGCGGCACCCTGTGCATGGACGTACCGAGCCTGGGCGCGCGCGAGGGCCGCACGCAGTGGCGCCATACCCACGTGCTCAACGACCCCGTGCATCCCGTCGAGGTCGTGCCGGGCTCGCTTCTGGAGCGCGCGGTTGGCGGGCACAGGCTTATCCAGACCAACTCCGCACACCACTGCTGCGTCGAGCGTCTGGGTAAGAGCACGCGCTTGGTCGCCAAGGCAACCGACGGCGTTCCCGAGTGCATCGAGGTCGAAGGCCAGCCTTTCTGCCTGGGCGTGCAATGGCATCCCGAGTACACCTGGCAGACGCTCGAGACCGACTTTAACCTGTGGAAGTCGTTTGTCGAGGCGGCGGCCAAGGTAAAGCAGGCCCGCTAGTTCGCGAACCGCACAACAAATAAGGACGCCCCGCCGGCCACATGGTCCGACGGGGCGTCCCTTTGCCTAGCTTAAACCGAAGGGAACGCGACAACGTCCGCAGGGCGCTCCAGCGTCTCGGCAATGCGATCGCGCACTTCGAGCAGACACTCGATAAGCAGCGGATTGAAAGCGCCGCACTCACCGTCCAGAATCATCCGAATCGCCTCTTCTTGCGAAATGGCGTCCTTGTACACACGCACACTCGTCAACGCATCGTACACATCGGCCACCGAGATCACCTGAGCGGCAATGGGGATATCGTCGCCCTTAAGACCGTCAGGATAGCCCGTACCATCCCAACGTTCATGATGCCAGCGGGCGATTTGGTACGCATAGTCCAAAAGGGCACTTCCTTCATGGTTTCTGCCCAGATTGCGCAGCATGTCGGCGCCAATGGTAGTATGCGTCTTCATTATTTCAAACTCTTCGGGCGTCAGACGTCCGGGCTTGTTGAGAATCGCATCGTCGATCGACATCTTGCCGATATCGTGCAGCGCCGACGCCAACGCAATCGAAGAACGCTCCTCGTTGCCAAGAGAGTACTTGTCGCTCCGTCGCGCCAAGTCGCCAAGCAGCAGCTCAGTCAACTTCTCGATATGCGTGACATGCCTGCCGCTTTCGCCATTACGGACTTCCATGACGCTCGCCATGATGTCGACGAGTATACGGCTGTTATTGACGCGCGCATTGTACTGCTGCGACAGCAGACTCGTCAGACGACGCTGTTTGGCATACAGTCGAATAATATTGTTGACGCGACGACGCACAATGCGGTCATCGAACGGGCGACTGATATAGTCCGAGGCGCCCAAATCGTAAGCACGTAACACCGCGTCGTCGGTATCTTCGCTCGAGATCATAATAACAGGTAGGCCATCGAGGGCTGCCAGACGCGAAAGCTCGGCCAGCACCTCACAGCCGCTCATGTCCGACATGACAATATCGAGCAGCACGAGGGACAGGTCGCCACCATAACGGTCAACCGCATCGAGCGTGGCGCGACCGCTATCGGCTTCTAGAATGCGATAGTCGTCCTTGAGCATCTCACCGAGGATGGACCGGCTCACTTTGGAATCGTCGGCAATCAGCACCAGGGGCTTTTGGCTCCTGATCGTCTCGCTTGCATCGGCATCCGTCACAACCGTGCCGCGTCTGATCTTCGCACGATTCAAGAGAGTGGCTGCGCGATGCACGCCTTCCTCGATCGTCTCACCGCTCACACGAACGCCGCTCGCACAGGCCGATAGGTCGATCTCCTCATTCCCCGGTACAACAGCAGAGCGAATGGCCTCCGACACATGGTGCAAACGCCGAGCAAAATCATCGGGGGCAATATCGGGCATGACGACCACAAACTCGTCGCAATCATAGCGCACAAGCAGATCGGTCGAGTGAATGTTATCGCGTATAACGGCCGCGACGACGCCAAGCACCAAATCGCCGACACGATGGCCATAAGCGTCGTTGACCATCTTAAAATCATCGAGGTCAACGATCGCCACGCCACCGGATACATGGTGCGTGCGGAGTCTTTCATCAAAGTAGCGACGATTGCGAACGCCCGTCACCACATCGGTGTAGGCCGCCTCCTCATCTGCCACCTCTTGCTCATTGACCGGGCGTGCCACAAGTAAAACGCGTCGCTCGCCTTCAACCGTCACGGGACGCGCGGAAGCACAGTATTCGATACCGTCGCCCGTCAGTCGCTCAGACACTTCATCGGAACCCCCGAGCACCTTGCGACAAACCTGACGCAAGCAAGGGCACTGATCGCCAAAGAACAGGCAGTTATGCTCGTTATTAATCTGTTCGGCAGAAAGCAGGCGCACCACGGGGTAAATCTTCTTGACACGGGCGACCTTGGCGGCGGCCTCGCAGTCGGTAAGATTACCCCCATATTTATTGAGCATATACGGCCTTTTCCGTCGTTGGCCTGGCAACGGTACGTCCGTTAAACGTTACTAGAGTAACATCTTGCAGAGCAGGCAGGTGCACAATTGTTGTAATATTTTTAATAGCAATAGAATGGGTCAATTACCTCTGCGAACACGCAGCTCAAGATTGATTTATTGCAGGACACCAATGTTTATTGATTCTCCTGTATGAGTCACCGACGCATCAGCGTCTTAGAATGGCGCGGACGGCGTTGGCGGCTGCGACCGGTCGATCTCGAAGACCGTTATGCGCGCCCGGAATTGTTACAACGGGGCAGCCCAGTAACTCCGCAGCCGCTCGTGCACCTGCCGCGCGGGACGTATCGGCCGAAAGCTCTCCCAAGCAGACGGCGGCAACGGTTTTTGATGCGCGAACTCGATCCCAATCGGGACCATACGTCATGACAAGTCCATACTCGTTCGCCATAAAGCCACGTCCATTGCGCATAGCATGTTTGGCTTCCGCTTTGGTTATCCCGGGAGCTTCAGGGTCGGGGTCTCCAATAGCGCCCAAGAAGACCCTCAGCGCCCTCGAATCTTTCCCCGCCGCAACCATCTCGAGCAAAACCGGGGCTGCGCCCAAGCCAACGCCCTCGCCTGTCACGGCCGGCTCATGCAAAACCGCAGACGACACTGCCGCCGCATCCGCATGAAGGAGCTCAAGGGCAACGAGCGTGCCAGCGCTGTGCGCGAGGACATTTGCCGGGGCGCCGGCATGTTGGATAACAGCTCGCAGGTCGGCAGCCTGAACTGCCAGATCGTAGCGCCCGTCTGCCGCATCGTCGCTCTCGCCGCAACCACGGCGGTCATAGGCAATGACGCGATAGCCACAGGCGAGCTCGTGGGCGATGCCGTCAAAAAATGTGCCGTCGACGCACGCACCGTGCACGCACACCAAGGCGGGCGCATCGGACGATACATCCGGGCCGGCATACTCGCGGCAGGCAATCGTGGTGCCCGCATTTTCGACCGTAAAATCCATGTTGTGATCCTATCGTCAACGCCATCAGGCCGCACCGAGGTGCGACTTGGACAGTCTGGCGCCATGTTGCGCATACTTAAATGCGTTTACTGTACCCGACTCGCACCCTTTCATGATAGGGTTCCGAAAACTCACCAGGCTGCACAGTTTCGGCTTAGACAACAGTGTCCAGACCCGCGATTGGCACGGGGGCCAATGCTATGCTTAAGTGCAACTGTCCCGAGGAGCATATGCCTATGTCTACGTTTTTGAATGCCAGCCCCATCTTTGGGCCCGTCCGCAGCCGACGCCTTGGACTCTCGCTCGGCGTCAACATGATGCCTGCCAGCGGCAAGATTTGCACCTTTGACTGCATTTACTGCGAAAACGGACTCAACGCCGAACGCCCCTGCCACGAGCCACACAACACGGCTGCCGTGGTGCTCGACGCACTCGAAGCCAAACTACGCGAGATGACAGTCGAGGGTGAGCCGCCCGATGTAATCACGTTTGCCGGCAACGGCGAGCCCACCGCCGCACCGGAGTTCCCGCAGGCTATCGCCGGCGCTGTCGCGCTTCGCGACCAGTTGGCCCCGAACACCAAGATTGCCGTGCTTTCCAACGGCACGCGCGCCGACCGGCCCCAGGTGCATGATGCGCTCATGATGGTCGACGACAACATCCTCAAGCTCGATACGGTCGATCCGGCATTTATCCAGCTGCTCGACCAGCCCGTTGGTCCCTACGACGTCGAGCACCAGATTGAGACGTTCGCGAGCTTTGACGGTCACGTTATCATCCAGACGATCTTTTTGACCGGTGAGTATCAGGGCAAGCCCATCGACAACACCGGCGAGGAGTACGTTGCCCCCTGGCTCGCGGCGCTTGAGCGCATTCGTCCACAAGAAGCAACCATTTACACGGTGGCGCGCGAGACACCAGTCGCCGGCCTTGCTAAAGCGGCTCCCGAGGCGCTCGACGCGATTGCCGCACGCGTGCGCGCCCTCGGCATCCCCTGCCAGGTGAGTTACTAGCACCCGTCTGCCCAAGAGCAGCTAATTTGGGACGGGGCTTTTTTGACTGCTTTTGGGAGCGATATGGGCGGCGCAAGGCCGCGCGGACAAAAGCAGTCAAAAAAGCCCCGTCCCAAATTAGCTGCTCTGCGGGTGGGCTATACTAGCTGCGAATGAAAGGAAGTTAGCCATGTATGACAAAGGACCCGTACCCGGCCGCAACGACGCTTGCTGGTGCGGCAGCGGCAAAAAATACAAGAAATGTCACAGCTCCTTTGATGGGCGCCTCGAGCGCCTGTGGGAAGAGGGCTGGAACGTCCTGCCCCGCACGCTCTATAAGACGCCTGCCGATATCGAGGGCATCAAGCGCTCGGCCGCCATCAACGTGGGCGTGCTCGATTATGTGGGTGAGCATATCACCGCGGGCATGACCACCAACCAGATCGACCAGATGATCTACGACTACACCGTCGAGCATGGTGGAACGCCGGCCGACCTCAACTACGAGGGCTACCCCAAGAGCGTGTGTACCTCGATCAATGACGTAGTCTGCCACGGCATTCCCTGCGATACGGACGTACTGCACGAGGGCGACATCATCAACGTGGACTGCTCAACGATCTTAGACGGCTATTTTAGCGACTCGAGCCGCATGTTCTGCATCGGCAAGGTCTCGGCCGAGCGCCAGCGCTTGGTCGACGTCACCCGCGCCAGCGTGGAGGCGGGTCTGGCAGCCGTCAAGCCATGGCTGCCGCTCTCCGTGATGGCCGAGGCCGTACAAAAGACGGTCGAGGACGCCGGCTTTAGCGTGGTGCGCGAGTACGGTGGCCACGGCATTGGTAAGGAGTTCCACGAGGACCCGTTTGTGGGCTTTACCACCGAGGCGCCCGACGTGGACACTATCATGGTTCCGGGCATGGTCTTTACTATCGAGCCCATGGTCAACGCCGGAGCACCCGACATTAAGATTAGCAAGGGCGATGGGTGGTGCGTGCGCACCAAGGACGGCAGCGACTCGGCCCAGTGCGAGGTACAGCTCGTGGTGACCGAGGACGGCTACGAGCTGCTGAGCTGGTAGCCGTAGATGCGCCAGATGCTGACGGGCACGCTCGTCTTGCATCCGGCGTTTTATTTGAACGTTTTGCCAGATAAAACCTGCCAAAAAAAACCTGTCCCTTTTTGGCAGGTTGAGCGGAGAGGAATGCTTGTGAACATCCTGGTTTTGCTGCCCGTCAACGACCGCCATCGTGCAATTCTTGAGTCGAGCGCTCCGGGCGAGGATTTTATCTACACGAGCGCCGGCGACATCACGCGCGAACAGGTCGCCGATGCCGACGTGATCCTGGGCAACATCGACCCTGACATGCTCACGGCATGCGACCATCTCCAGCTGTTGCAATTGCAGACCGCCGGCTATGACGACTACCTTGCCGCCGGCACCGTGCCGGCTGAAGCCAAGCTGTCTTGCTCGATCGGCGCCTACGGTCAGGCCGTGAGCGAGCACATGTTTGCCATGGTCCTTTCCATGATGAAGCGCCTGCCCGGCTATCACGACTTGCAGCGCGAGCATCGCTGGGAGGATTTGGGGCCGGTCACCTCGCTCAAAAACGCCAACGTGCTGGTGCTGGGCGCAGGCGATATCGGTGGCCACTTTGCCACGCTCTGCCGCAGCATGGGTGCGCATGTCCGCGGCATCAAGCGCCATCCGCTCGTCTACCCCATTGTGTTTGAGGACATGGACGGCATGGATGCCCTGTCTGAGCGCCTGGCAGAGGCCGACATCGTCGCATCCTTTATGCCCAGCACGCCCGAGACCCGCGGCCTGGCGAACGCCGAGTTCTTCGCCGCGATGAAACCGGGCGCGTTCTTTGCCAACGGCGGCCGCGGCGATCTTGTGGTCGCCGACGACCTGGTTGCCGCCCTGGAATCGGGACATCTCGCCGGCGCCGCGGTCGACGTCACCGATCCCGAGCCGCTGCCCGCCACAAGCCCGCTGTGGGATGCACCCAACATGCTCATCACGCCGCATGTCTCGGGCTGGTTCCACCTGGCCGCCACGCTCAATAACGTGGTCGACATCGCCGCGGAGAATCTGCGTCACCTGCAGGCCGGCGAAACTTTACGTTGTTGGATTGAGCATTAGATTGTTCCGGCGTTTTACCAAACGCCGGAACCCCTCGACGCTGCGAGCCCGCCGTTTGGCCAAGGTGCCGTTCAATTTCAAAGGCGCGACCAGAAGGTCAGCGCCTTTTCATTTCACGGCACCTTGGCTCAAACGGCGGGCTCTCGCTGACTTTTGCTCTACCTGCGGCGGTTTCGCTGGCGTCGGCTTCATCTGCAAGCCTTAGCAGCTCCGTCTTACCGTTGACATTGCGGCATTTGCCCAGATAAAACCCGCCAAAATAAACCCGTCCTTTTTTGGCAGGTTTTAGAGCTCCACACTTTCGGCACCGTTGATGTTTAGGTCGCGCTCGTAGAAAGCCGTGAGGGCGCGGATCGCGTACATCACGTCGCGCACGCCACCGGTCTCGTAGCTCGAGTGCATGGCCAGCTGCGGCAGGCCCACGTCCACGGCGTGCATGCTCGCCTGCATATTGGACAGATTGCCGAGCGTGGAGCCACCCGCCATATCGCTCTTGTTGGCAAAGGCTTGCGTGGGCACGTCTGCGTCATCGCAGATGGCCTGGAACACTGCGCGGCTAAAGGCATCGGTGCAATAGTGCTGGTTGGCGGCTTCCTTGATGACGATACCGCCGTTGAGCACGACCTGGTTGTGGGCATCGCACTTCTCGGCGTGGTTGGGATGCACGGCGTGCGCGTTGTCACAGCTCACGAGCATCGAGGCGGCAAGCGCACGGTGGTACGACTCGTCATCAAAGCCCAGCGACCCGTTAATGCGACGCAACGCATCGGCCAAGAACGTCGACATGGCGCCCTGCTTGGTCTCGGAGCCAACCTCCTCGTTGTCGAAGCAGCAAAAGACCGAGATGTCATGCGCATTCTCGGCGCCCAAAAATGCCTGCAGCGAGGTGTAGGCGCAGGCTAGGTCGTCGAGCTTGGGCGTCGAGATAAACTCGTCGGCCCAGCCCCAAATGCGCGCGTCCTGACGATTGACCAGGAACAGATCGCGGCCCAAAATCTGTTCGGGCTCGACGTCCAGCTCGTCGGCGATCAGAGCATCAAAGTCGCCCTGCTTAAGCTCACCGGCGCTGATAAGCGGGCACAAGTCGACGGCGCGGTTGGGTGCAAAGCCCTCATTGACGCCACGGTTCATATGGATAGCAAGGCTCGGAATGATAGCGACCTCGCGCTCGGTGGCAAGCAGGCGGCTCTCAATACGGTCGCCCTCGCGCACCAGCACGCGTCCAGCCAGCGCCAACGGGCGATCGAACCAGGTGTAGTCGATCATGCCGCCATAGGCCTCGGTGTTCAGGCGCAGCGTCTCGCCCGCGCCGTCAAGCTCGGGCACGGCCTTGACCTTAAACGTCGGAGAATCGCTGTGCGACGCCGTGAGCTGAAAATGATAGTCGCCGGCAACGCCGTCCTCGCCCCACGTCGCGGCCAGGTCCTCGCCCACCTTAAAGGCGATAACGCTCGAGGTGTTGCGCTGCGTGTAATAACGCCCGCCCGGCTCGATATCCCACGCCGCATTCTCGGGCAGGTAGGTAAAGCCCGCCTCGTCGAGCTCGGCCATAATGGTCGCCGCCGTATGGAACATGCTGGGGCACGCCTCGATAAAGTCGATAAGGTCGTTGGCGGCCTCGATATCGTCGGCCGTCACATGCGCGCGTTCGGGCGTTTCCTGATCCGTCATGCTCTCCCCTTTCGCTGGGTTGATGGTCCCCTCCAGCATACCCCGCCACGCCAGCGCCGCACTCTTCATTCCATGTTTAATCCCGTGCCGCTCACCAGGTTGAGCCATCATGCCCGCGCTCCTTTTGCGATAATTACGCCAACAGGACGAGAGGAGCCGTCATGAAGCCACGTAACATTGCCATCGCCTGCGGTGTCGCGGGAGTCGCCGTCGGCCTTGCCGCTGCCACCGGTATCGTTTACCGCAAGCAAATCAAGTCCGCCGCGTCGCTCAAACGCTTGACCGGCTACGCGGATGGCTATGACCTGTACGCAATCGACATCGCCTACGACTACGATCTTGATCGCATCATCGCCGCTGGCGTGCGCGACGACCAGGCCTACATCGATGCCGTGGTGGCGCAGGTGCTGCCCGGTGTGCCGGCACATGTCCAGGCTCCCCAGTTTGCCTGCAGCGCTTTTGTCGCCGTAGATGCCGAAGGCCGCGTGCGCACCGGTCGCAATTACGACTTTAAGGACGACACCTCGGCGCTGCTGGTGCGCAATCACCCACGCGGCGGCTATGCCTCCATCGGGTTTGCCGCCCTTAACAACCTGGGCGATAACACTCCGCTTGACTCCGTCGCCGGACGCGCCGCCGCACTCATGGGTCCGTTTGCCCAGCTCGACGGTGTTAACGAATGCGGCGTGTCCGTTGCCGTGCTCACCCTGGATTCCAAGCCCTGTGACCAGGACACGCAACGCCCTGTCATCAATACCTCGCTCGCCATCCGTCTGGTACTCGACCGTGCCGCCACCACACAAGAAGCTGTCGACCTGCTTTCCGCCTACGATATGCACGCCATGGCAGGACGCGATTATCACTTCTTTATCAACGACGCCACCGGTGACGCGCGCGTAGTAGAGTGGGATCCGCACGATCCGGACCGCGCTTTCAAAGCGACTCCTGTACGCCAGGTTACGAACTTCTACCCCTGCTATGGCGACGAAGTGCTGCCCAACCAAAAGAACGGCGAACTGGGCCATGGTAAAGAGCGCGCCATCGCAATCGCCGATGTCCTTGACGCCCATGTCGGTGCCCAGGACGAAACGATTGCCTGGGAAGCCCTGCGCGCCGCAGCGCAAGAGCCCAATCCGGAAGACATCACCAGCAATACGCAATGGTCGGTCGTCTTTGACAATACCGAACCCGCCGCCGCTATTGCGCTGCGCCGCCACTGGGGCGACGTCGACGTCTTCGCACTGTAAGGAGCTAGGCCCGTCGACCTTACGCTCGCCTGACGTTGTTTACATTTCTATACGCTTGAGCTAACACGTTTTACCCCCGTATCAACAGTGTGCGGGGGTAAACTTATGCGCATGTTATAACTTGCCCGGAAGGATTCATCATGCTTAGGATCGGTCTTCTTACCAGCGGCGGCGACTGTCAGGCGCTCAACGCCACCATGCGCGGCATCGTCAAAACGCTTATGACCAATAGCGAAGAACCTATCGAGATCTATGGTTTTGAGGACGGCTACCAGGGCCTTATCTACAGCAGGTTCCGCGTCATGACGCCCGCCGATTTTAGCGGTATCCTCACCCGCGGCGGCACCATTTTGGGCACGAGCCGCACGCCGTTCAAGCGCCTGGACATTCCCGAGGCCGACGGTGTCGAGAAGGTGCCTGCGATGGTCCACACCTATCACAAGCTGCAACTCGACTGCCTGTTTATGCTGGGCGGCAACGGCTCCACCAAGACTGCCAACCGCCTGCGCGAAGAGGGCCTCAACGTTATCGCTCTGCCCAAGACCATCGATAACGACACCTGGGGCACCGAAATGACGTTTGGCTTTACGAGCGCCATCGACGTCGCCACCAAGTGCATCGACGACATCCACACCACCGCCTCGAGTCACGGCCGCGTGTTCGTTATCGAGATCATGGGCCACAAGGTTGGCTGGATCCCGCTGTACGCCGGCGTCGCGGGAGGCGCGGACGTCATCCTGATTCCCGAGATTCCCTACGACATGGGTAACGTCATCAAGACCATCGAGCATCGCATGGAGACCGGCAGCCGCTTTACGATCGTGGCCGTCGCCGAGGGCGCTATCTCCAAGGAGGACGCGGCGCTGCCCAAGAAGGAGTACAAGAAGAAGCTCGCCGAGCGCACGAGTCCGTCGATTGTCTACGACATTGCCAAGGAAATCGAGGCCAAGACCGGTCGCGAGACCCGCGTCGCCATCCCCGGCCACACGCAGCGCGGCGGTCAGCCCGACGCCCAGGACCGCATCTTTGCGACCCAGTGCGGCGTTGAGGCGGCACTGGGCTGCCTACGCGGCGAGTTTGGCTACATGATTGCCCTGCGTGACGGCAAGATGTGCCACATGCCGCTCGAGGAGGTCGCCGGCAAGCTCAAGTTTGTCGATCCCCAGAGCGACCTGGTACGCGAGGCCAAGGCGCTGGGCATCAGCTTCGGCGACGAATAGCCTCGGCCGAAATCCATCCCATCGGGCCCTCCGACCCCGCCCGACGTATTTCGATTTGGCTCCTCCCTTGACTCCGTCAAAGGTCGCCAATCGAAATCGTCGGGCGGGGTCGGAGGGCCCTGCGTTTACATGCTCGCCGAGGCTATTCGTCTTCTTGCTGCGAGTGCCTAGGGCAGGAGGCGCCGTGCATTTTTGGGAGTTTTCAGCAGCCGAGGGTGCCTGCATACTGAATTTTGGGCGAAAGGCAGGCGCCATGGGCCGCATCTTGTAAAAACGAGCGGCTCTTGAGGCGTTGGGAGCTCAGAATCAGGGCTTTCAGCGCAGTTTTGTGCGCCCGCTCCCATACTCGTGGACTCCGGAATGCTGAATTCTCCGGAATTTGCACGCCGCCCCTGGGGGTACCTGCGGGTAAAAAGCAACCGCCCCGCCAAAATATGCATTCTGCGGGGCGGTTTATGCAATAAAGCGACTGCGGCACGTCACAGCTCGCTACAACTTGAATCCAAGAACAGGTTACTCGGCGCTCTTGAGGGCACCGACCATGTCAATCTTGTTGAGGGTTCGGTTGGTGGCGAGGTTGACAATAATCGTAAAGCCAAACGAAAGCACCACAGCGAGCACGAAACTCAGCGGCTCGACCTCAACATCAAAGTACAGCGACGGCATCTGAAGAACGTACGTAAAGCTCTCGGCAAGCAGGCCACCCAGCGGCACGCCCAGTGCGGTGCCAATCGCCGTAAGGATCAACGTCTCCTTATTGACGTAGTGGTGCACCTCGCCACGGCGGAAGCCCAGCACCTTGATGGTCGCCAGCTCGCGTTCGCGCTCCGAAATATTCGTATTAGACAGCGTAAACACCACCACAAACGACAGGCACGCCGCCATAAAGGTCACAAGCACTACGACCGAATTGATAATCGTAAAGTTCGCCTCATAGTTCTCCCAATGCTCGGCCGTACTCGAAATCGTAAGCCAACCGTCACTCTTAAGCTTCTTGCTAAACGCAATCTGGTCGGCTGAAGAGCCCTTAAGCAGCACAAAGATGCCGTTAAGACGCGCGCTTCGGCCGAACGCGCGCTCATAGGTGCCCTGCGTCATATAAAGCGTGTTGCCCAAATAATTGAGCGAGATATCGCTAACCTTGACCTTGGTAACATTGAGCGACGAATCCTGGACCTGCGCCGTATCGCCCGGCTGAATCCCCAGCACCAGCTGTGAACTCTTGCTTAAATACACGTCCCCGTCACGCAGGGCGAGCGGTTCTTTGGACTCATCCTCCAGGCGCACGTAATCGTCCAGGTCATTCGTGCGGTCGTCGGGAATCACGATGAGCTGTACGGTCTCGCTCTTACCGCCAAACGTAAAGGTGACGTTGTCGGTCATAATCGGCAGGGTCGAGGTCACGCGTACGCCGGAGTCGCTGGCCGCGCTACGCTCTTCCAGCGCCGCACACGTCTGAGCATAGTCATCGGGATTGGCGACCGCCAGCAAGTCATAGCGCGTGATGTGCCCGTACTGTTTGGGCGAAAGCGCCACCGACGTATCGCGGATGCCCATACCGCAGATCACGAGCGCCGTGCAGCCGGCGATACCGAAGATGGTCATAAAGGCACGTTTTTTGTAGCGGAACAGGTTGCGCGCTGCCACCTTGTTCAAAAAGCCCATGCGGCGCCAAATAAAGCCGATGCGCTCAAGCAAGATGCGCGAGCCGGCTCGCGGGGCCTTGGGACGCATAAGCGAGGCTGGGGTCTCGGCCATCTCGTGGCGGCAGGCGATAATCGTGGCACCCACCACGCCCACGGCAAACAGCGCCACCGAGACGATCGAGGACACGATGTCGTACGAAAGCAGCATCTGGGGCAGTGAGTACATGTCGTCGAACACCGTAAACAGGAACAGCGGCAACCCCACAAATCCGATGATGTTGCCGAGTACGCCGCCGAACAGACATGCCCACAGCGAGTAGTCCACGTATTTGGACAGGATTCGCCCGCGTGAATAGCCGAGCGCCTTGTATAAGCCAATGAGCGTGCGCTCCTCCTCGACCATACGAGTAGCGGTGGTAAGGCTGATGAGTACGGCTACGACAAAGAAAATAAATGGGAAAACCGTGGCGATGGCCTCAATCGAAGAACTGTCGCTCTCGACGCTTGAGTAGCTTGCGATGTTACCGCGATCCTGGATGTACCAAGTGCATTCGCCCAGATCGGAAAGCTCGGCGCGTGCATCGGCAAACTGCTGGTCGGTGGCGGCGCGGCGCTGGTCCAAATCGGCCTGAGCCCGAGCGCGCTCCTCACTGCCCTGGGGCATGCGGTTGATGTTGTCCTGCTCAATCCCAAAGAGCATATTCGCCTGGCGCTCG
Source organism: Collinsella sp. HCP3S3_E5 (assembly GCF_052067635.1). Classification (NCBI taxonomy): domain Bacteria; kingdom Bacillati; phylum Actinomycetota; class Coriobacteriia; order Coriobacteriales; family Coriobacteriaceae; genus Collinsella; species Collinsella sp. HCP3S3_E5. The sequence continues at coordinate 29,104 of NZ_JBQHQF010000001.1, forward strand.
GAGGCATCCAAGCTTGCCGGCGCGTCGACCGTCAGCTCTTGGGCGCGCACCTTCTCACGCTCGTCGCGAATCTTCTCGATATTACCCTTGACCTCGTTGATCTTTGTCGTGTAGGCATCTGAATAGGAGTTGAGGCTCTTGGCTCCCTCGACGATCACGTGGACCGCGGAGTAGGAAGAAGATGTCGCGGCATCCTCGCTCACATAGAACTTATAGTCCGCAGCCGAAGCAGCGCGAAAGGCGTTGACTGTCGAGTCGGAGCTCACATCAGTAGGATCGAGGACCTCGGCCGTAATGGTGTAATCACCCGCGGCAAACTGGTCCTTGGCGCTTTGGTTCGACGAGCTCGCGTCATTGGCGGCAAAACTCACCGTGTCGCCGAGCTTTTTGCCCGAAGCCTTCAGGAACTTCGAAGTCACCGCGACCTCGCCGGCGCTCTCGGGCAAATCGCCGCTTACCAGCACCGGTTGATCGATATTCTTCCTGGAAAAGCTCTGCACGACTACACGCTCGCGCGTGGTACCCACGGCGGTGTAGGCGGTCTCGGTGTAGATGCCCTCGGCCGTCTCGACGCCGTCGACCTCTTGAATAGCCGCAAGATCGTCGCGCGTAAGGCCATAGGTCGACTGCACGTTAATGTCATAGACATTCTGCTGGTCAAAATAGACGTCGACCGAATCGCGCAGATCCTCGCAGCCCGCCTTAAGACCGCACATCACGCTCACGCCGAGCGCGGTAATGACCACGATAGATAGGAAGCGCTTAAGACTGCCTCGGATTGTGCGGGAGATGCCACGGCGAAAAACCGTCGGCGCCATATCATTTGAGCTTTGAGCGGTACGGTAGGTCGCGAACTCCCGATCGTGACCCACGTGCTCCGTATCGTGGTTTTGGCTGTTTTGGCGATCTTGGTCCATGGGCGCTACCACTCGATCGTCTCGATAGGCACGGGATTTTGCTGGACCGTCTCGCTCTCCACACGACCGCTCTTAAAGCAGATCAGGCGATCGGCCATGGGCGCGAGCGCGGAGTTGTGCGTGATGATGATGACCGTAATGCCCTGCTTGCGGCAGGTATCCTGCAGCAGCTGCAAGATCTGCTTGCCGGTTTTATAGTCGAGCGCGCCCGTGGGCTCATCGCACAGGAGCAGCTTGGGGTTCTTGGCCAGTGCGCGGGCGATGGACACGCGCTGCTGCTCGCCGCCCGAAAGCTGCGCGGGGAAGTTGGCGAGGCGCTCGCCCAGGCCAACCTGGCGAAGTGTCTGTTCGGCATCGAACGAATCGGGGCAGATTTGCGCCGCAAGCTCGACGTTTTCGAGCGCCGTCAGGTTGGGAACCAGATTATAGAACTGGAAGACAAAGCCGACGTCGGCGCGGCGGTATTCCACGAGCTGCGCCTCATTGGCGGAACTCACGTCGCGCCCATCCACCGTTACGGTGCCGGAAGTCGCCGTATCCATGCCGCCCAGAATGTTGAGCGCCGTGGTCTTGCCGGCACCCGAAGCACCCAAAATGATGGCGAGCTCACCGCGCTCGACCGTAAAGCTCGCGCCATCGAGCGCGTGAATGCGGGCGTCACCCTCGCCGTATGCTTTGACGACGTCTTTGAATTCGATATAAGCCATCGATTAATTCCCATCTGGTCGGATAACTCTTTAGTATTACCCATTTCGCACCGACCAAAAAGGGACAGGTTTATTTTGGCAGGTTTTATATGGGGAAACGAGGGGCGCGGGCAGGCACCAGGACTGTCCACGGCAACCATTTGACCCAAACCGTATCCACCGCTATGATGCCGCTACGGAATGAATGTCTCCGTTGGGTGCGCCAGCCAAGCTGCCGCGTTACCCTAAACCGCCTTGTTGCTGATGACTTCTGCTGTTACGTGATGCCCTTAGGCATCACGCCGCGGCAGGAGTCTTTTTTGTTTTGGAGGAGAAGTGTCGGAAAGCAGCGCATCGAGCAGAATCAAACGTCTGCTCAACACCTATAGCGGTCTTGTGCTTATGGGTGCCGTCGGAATCCCCGTCGGTATCATCGTTGGCGCCATCTGCGCGCTCTTTGGACGCGTGCTTTTGGCGATCGGCGCCTTCCGCGACGAACACATCACCCTGCTCATCCCCTTCCTCGCCCTTATGGGCCTTGCCATCGTGTTTGCCTACCGCGCTTGGGGCAAGGGTACCGACCGCGGCATGAGCCTGGTATTCGACGTAGGCCACGGGCGTGAGGACGCCATCTCGCCGCGCTTGGTGCCGCTCGTTATGCTGAGCACATGGGGGACGCACCTCTTTGGCGGCAGTGCGGGACGCGAGGGTGTGGCCGTGCAGATCGGTGCAACCGTCTCACATTGGATCGGCCGACGTCTACCTTTCCGAGACCCCGGCAACACGTTTTTGCTTATCGGCATGGCCGCCGGCTTTGCCGGGCTCTTTCGAACGCCCCTTGCTGCCACGGTCTTTGCTATCGAAGTACTGGTCGCAGGACGCATGGAATACCGCGCGCTGTTTCCCGCGCTTACAGCCTCGCTCGCCGCAAGTATGACCTCCGGTGCCCTGGGACTCGAGAAGTTTGAGGTCGCCGTTGTCGCCTCATGCGCGCTTGACCTCCCCGGTCTTGGACGGCTTGCGGTACTAGGCATCGCGTTTGGCATGGTAGGCGGTACCTTTGCCTGGTGCCTTGCCCATGCCAAGACCCTTGCGGCGCGGCTGCTCCCCAACCCCTATGCGCGCATCGTCGCTATGGGCCTTGCGCTATCGGCGATTCTGTTCGCACTGTGGCAGGGTCGATACTGCGGCCTTGGCACCAACCTGATATCGGCGGCGCTCAACGGTAACGGTAAGGTCGCCATCATGCCTTGGGACTGGGCGCTCAAATTCGTACTCACCATCGCCACACTTGCCGCAGGATATCAGGGCGGTGAGGTGACGCCGTTGTTTTCCATCGGAGCCAGCCTGGGTGTCGTACTCGCCGGGATTCTCGGCATGCCCGCCGAGTTCTGCGCCGCGCTGGGCTACGCAGCCGTCTTTGGCAGCGCCACCAATACGCTGCTCGCACCCATCCTTATTGGCTGCGAAGTCTTCGGCTTTGGTAATCTGCCGATGTTCTTTATTGTCTGCGTCGTGGCTTACCTGTTCAACATGGATAAGTCGATCTACGCCCTGCAAGAACGAGCGTAGAAAGATGTCCAAGCAGGTGGTCTCAACCGGAAACGGCGTCCCACTCTGAGGCTGTATTCCGGGACACGGTTTCCGCTTGGGACGCCATTCGGAAAGCGCATCCCGCTTTAAAACGGAATTCCGGGACGTGGTTTCCGCCTGAGTCTCCATTCGGAAAGCGTGTCCCGTTCTTTCACGGCATCTTGGCTATGCAAAGCGCTCGAACGTTATTCCTCGTACGCGCCCTCAAGCCGAAGCAGCCACTCCTTGCGATCGAGCCCGCCGGCATATCCGTTAAGCGAGCCGTCGGCGGCAACCACGCGATGGCACGGCACGATAATCGAAATAGGGTTGCGAGCGACCGCAGCCCCCACCGCACGAGGAGACACAACGGGGTCCTCGTTCCCCGGCACCCGATGGCGGGCGGCGACACGAGCCGCAATCTCGCCATACGTGGCGACCTCGCCACGCGGAATAGAAAGCAGCTCAAACCAGACTTCACGCTGAAACACCGTGCCGATCATATGCAACGGCGGCGTATACCGAGGCTCCTGCCCTGCAAAATAAGCATTCAGCCATGCCCACGAACGCTCAAGCACCGAAGAAGCCGCACCATGAGCCGGACTCGCCGACGACATGCCACCAGCACCGGAAACCGCATCGGCCCCTTCAACATGTTCGGAGTCTTCCCGGAGAAGCGTGGAGCCAAAGTGCTCCTGCCCCTCAAACCAAAGCCCCGTCAGACCGCGGCCATCAGCGGCAAGCAGGATTTCGCCCAAAGGCGAAGCAAACGTCGTCGTGACCACCAGCGGCTCCTTTCAAAACTCCGCACTATAATACCGCGAATTGTGTAGACAACTCCGCAGATACGTCTGGGTAGGATCGCAATTGCTTAAGCGAGGCCACTTTCCCCAATCAAGCGAAGAAAACGCGGGGCTTCGACGCCAGAGCGGTACCCATGCCAGCTGAGCTCTAATACTTTTCCCGAGAAGTGAACGAGTAAAAACGAAGCCCCGGAGCATCCACACTTTTTGATTACAAAACCGCAGGATTCGCGCAGCAAAACCGCAGGAAATAGCGGTCAAAATATGTCAATGCTTCGGGGGTCCAAAATAGGTCGTTCACTTCTCGAGAAAAGTATTCAACTTCAATTCACCCCAACCCCAAAGTCACCTCAGGCAGCAGGCGCGAGGCGCCGCAGCTGCCGTCACGGCCCCGCAGTCCCCAAAGGCGGCAGGCGCAAAGCGCCGAGGCCGCCGCCGGGACCAGGGCCCGCAACGACCACGTGCCCTCACATCAGCCCAGCGGCCCCAACCAACAACGGCCCCATCGCAGGCCGCTCGCAGCCGAGTCACCGCAGGCGGTGGCCGGGCTCAGCTTTCAGAACACTCCGCAGACCAGTGCGGCGCCTTGCCCGCGGCTCCGAAGGAGCAGGACAAGGCGCCGCACATGATCGAGGACGTTCTGAAAGCTGAGCCCGGCCCCCGCCGGACAGTTCCACCGCTACTCGCAGAGCAGTTTGGCAATCTGGACGGCGTTGGTTGCCGCGCCCTTACGGATTTGGTCGCCACAGCACCAGAAGGTGATGCCACGCGCGGCCTCGGGATTCGAGATGTCGCGGCGCACGCGACCGACCCAAATCAGGTCCTGGTCGGAGGTGTCCATCGGCATGGGGAATCGGTCGTGCGCATCCTCGGCACCCAGGTCGTCGACCAGCTTGACACCCGGGGCAGAAGCCAGCGCAGCACGGGCCTCCTCGACCGTAATGTCGCGCTCAAACTCGAGCGTAATGCTCTCGGAGTGCGAGCGCAGCACAGGCACGCGCACACAGGTGCAGTTCACGCGCAGCTCGGGCAGGTGCATAATCTTGCGACCCTCGTTTTGCAACTTCATCTCCTCGGAGGTAAAGCCCTCCTCCTTGACGCCGCCAATCTGCGGAATCAGGTTGCTCGCCAACTGGGCGGCAAATGCGCGCGGCTCGGGAATCTCCTCGCCACGGCCCAGGGCGGCCAGCTGGGCCTCGAGCTCGGCCATACCGGGAGCACCAGCGCCCGAAGCCGCCTGGTACGTCGAGACGATCATGCGCTTCACGCCGGCGAGCTTGTGCAGCGGCCAGGTGGGAACCAGGCCGATGATGGTTGCGCAGTTAGGGTTAGCGATAAGGCCGTGATGCCACTTGATGTCGTCGGCATTGATCTCGGGCACGACGAGCGGCACCTCGGGATCCATACGGAAGGCGTGGCTGTTGTCGACCACGACGGCGCCACGCTTGACAGCCTCGGGCAGCAGCTCCTTGGCGATATCGTCGCCGGCAGCGCCGAGTACGATGTCGCAGCCCTCAAAGGCCTCGGGGCAAGCCTCCTCAATAACAACCTGCTCGCCGCGGAACTCGACGGTCTTGCCCGCAGAGCGCGCGCTCGCCAGCAGCTTGAGCTTGCCAACCGGAAACTCCTGCTCGTTGAGGCACTCGAGCATCTGGGTGCCCACGGCCCCCGTCGCGCCCAAAATAGCAACCGTGTACTGTTTCATGCTTCCCCCTTTGAAGGTTGTGGCTTTTGCCCGCACGCCGAGCAGGCAGGATATTCTTGCCCAGTGTATACAAGAACGGGGCGGACACGAAACCCACCCCGTCGAAACGAAACCGAAACGAAACGCCCCGCGCTAGATTTTTTGGAACATGCCTCAAAACCCACTCATGCGCCAAAAGGTAGATTTCTAGACATATCCCAAAAATCTACCGGGATGGTCGCTATTTGTGGAGGGCAGCCAGGGCGGGTTCAATCGGTGCAGGAGCCTCCAGATCGGAGACCTTCACAATGCCGTTCTCGTCGGAGAAGGCACGGTAAATGGTCTGAATCGCCAGGTCGAAGTCCTTATCCTCGACACCGATAATGATGTTGATCTCGTCGCAGCTCTGCGAAATCATGCGCACGCTCACGCCAGCCTGCCCGAGCATGCCAAACAGGTGGCCGGAAATACCTGCGCGGCCGCGCAGGTTACGGCCGACGGTCGCGATGAGCGCCAGGCCCTCGACAACCTCAATCTCGAGCGGCTCAACCTCCTGCTGGATGTCGCCCACGAGCGAGTACAGCGAATCGTGCACATCCTGCTCCTGCACCACGGCGCCAAAGCGGTCGACGCCGGTGGGCATGTGCTCGACGGAAACGTCATAGCGCTCGAAGACCGAAAGTGCACGGCGCATAAAGCCGACGCGGGGCTTGGTGCGATCGCGGGCCACGTTGATGGCGACAAAACCGCGCTTGCCGGTCACGCCGGTAATGATGGGCTCCGCCTCGCCCTCATCAGCCGTCTCGCTAATGATGGTGCCGGGGTCCTGCGGCGCATTGGTGTTCTTGATGACCAGCGGAATACCCGCCTCGCGCACGGGGAACACGGCCTCCTCGTGCAGGACGCTTGCGCCCATGTACGAAAGCTCGCGCAGCTCCTCGTAGGTAACGCGCGCAATGGGCTGAGCCTCGGGAACAATACGCGGATCGGCAGAGTAGAAGCCCGAGACGTCGGTCCAGTTCTCGTAAAGGTCGGCGTCCAGACACTTGGCCAGGATCGAGCCCGAGATATCGCCGCCGCCACGATCGAGCAGCTTAATCTGGCCCTCACGCGTCGCGCCGTAGAAACCGGGCATAACAAAGCCGCCCTGCTGACCGTACTCCTGCACCAGCTCGGAGGTGCGGTTCATGCTGAGCGTACCGTCGTGATGGAACGCCACAACCGTCGCGGCGTCCAGGAACGGCAGGCCCAGGTACTCGGCCATCAGGCGAGCGGTGAAGTACTCGCCGCGGCTCACAAGCTCCTCGGTGGAGTAGCCGCCCGAGCGGGCGCGCTCGGCAAAGGCCGCGAACTCCTCACGGATGGGATAGGTGAGCTCCAGCTCGTCAGCGATATCAAAATAGCGCTGGCCAATGTCCTCGAGCAGCTCCTCACACGACACGTGATACTTAACGTGCGCGTTAACCAGGTAGAGCAGGTCGGTCACCTTGGTGTCGCCCTTAAAGCGGCGACCGCAGGCGGAGACCACCACAAAACGGCGGGCCGGGTCGGCATCGACGATGGCCTTGATCTTCTTAAAGTGTTCGGCGTCAGCGACCGACGAGCCGCCAAATTTGGCAATCTTAATCATGGGCTGGAGGTTACCTTTCTAAAAGCCTCTGCGAACCTGTTTTGCGCGCTCTGATACCATGGTTTCACCGATTGGGACCAAGGCATCCGAGGAGCAGTGTTATATGGGAACTTATCATAGTACACGAGGACGCACTTTATCGTGCTCAAGTAAGGTGGCAATCCGCACCGGCATCGCTCCCGACGGGGGTTTGTTTGTCTCGGACGAGCTCGGCACCCAGCAGGTCGATATCAGCTCGCTTGCAGATAAATCGTACTTTGAAATCGCTCAAGATGTGTTGGGAATGTTACTGAATGATTACACGGGCGAAGAAATTTCGGCCTGTGTGAATGAGGCATATCGCGGCACGTTCGCGAGTGAAGAGGTTACGCCGCTCGTCAAACTCGACGCTGCGCCGGGCGCTGACGCCCCTCAGACCTATGTGATGGAGCTCTTTGGCGGCCCCACGAGTGCCTTTAAGGACGTCGCCCTGCAGATGCTCCCCCGCCTCATGGCCCGCACTTCCGCCAAGGACGGCGGCGCCGAACGCATCATGATCGTCACCGCCACGTCGGGCGACACCGGCAAGGCCGCACTCGCCGGTTTTGCCGACGCTCCGGGCACGGGCATCACCGTCTTTTATCCCGAAGGCAAAGTCAGCCGCGTGCAGAATCTGCAGATGTCCACACAGGAAGGCGATAACGTCGCCGTCTGCGGCATTCGCGGCAACTTCGACGATGCCCAGAGTGCCGTCAAGCGCATCTTTGCCGATAAGGAGCTTGCCGAGCGCTTGGAGGCCGCCGGAACGGTGCTTTCGAGTGCCAACTCCATCAACGTCGGCCGTCTGGTGCCGCAGGTCGTCTACTACTTTGCCGCCTATGCGCAGCTGTTGCGCGCCGGCGCCATCGAGGCTGGCGACGCCGTGGAGTTCTGCGTACCGACCGGCAACTTTGGCGATATCCTGGCCGGCTACTATGCCAAGCGCATGGGTCTGCCCGTCGCCAAGCTCGTCGTCGCGAGCGACAAGAACAACGTGCTGGCTGACTTCCTGACCACCGGCGTCTACGACCGCAACCGTCCGTTCTTCACGACCATCTCACCGTCGATGGACATCCTCATCAGCTCCAACCTGGAACGCATGCTCTACTTCCTGTCCGATGGCGACTGCGAGCTTGTTGCCGGCCTTATGGAGCAGCTGGCAAAGACTGGTCACTATGAGGTTCCCGCCGACCTGCTGGCAAAGATTCAGAGCGTCTTTGGCTGCGGCTGGGCCAGCGAGGACGAGGTCCTCGCTGCCATTAAGAGCTGCTGGGATGCGAACGGCTACGTGATCGACCCGCACACCGCTTGCGGCTATCACGTCTTTGAAAAGGTCGCTCCCGCCGAGGGCGCCAAGGCCCGTGTGCTGCTTTCGACCGCCAGCCCCTACAAGTTCCCGCGTGCCTGCTGCGATGCTCTGGGGCTCAACGTTCCCGAGGACGACTTTGAGGCCATGCGCGTGCTCGAGCAGGCCACCAATACGGCCGCACCGGCACAGCTCGCCGAGCTCGAGTCCAAACCCGTTCGCTTCGAAGACGTCTGTGACGTCGATGAGATGGCAAGCTACGTCGAGTCTGCAGCAAAAAAGATGGCTACCAACTAAAACCCTTATTAAGCGCCGGCGAAAGCCGGCGCACCTTCTTTTATCAGATAACCCCCGGGATGATGACGAACGCGCACAGCGTGCCTGGCTGTTTAGTTCGTCGCGAGTTCCGCACGCAAAGGAAAGCACTTAATGTGCTTTCCGTCTTGCGCAGGACTGCCCGAGCAGCGAACTAAACAGCCAGGCACGCCAGGAGGACCCACATGATCAAGATCACCGTCCCAGCAACCAGCGCCAACCTAGGCATCGGCTACGACACCCTCGGCATGGCCGTCAGCCTCTACTCGCACTTCACCTTCGAGCGCGCTGACAAGCTCACCATCACGGGCTGCCCCGAGGAGTTCCAAAACGAGAACAACCTGGTCTACGTCAGCTTTGTCGATGCGCTGGCCGCATGGGGCGAGCCGGCTTTTCCCGTTGCCATCGACATTCAAACCGATGTACCCGTCGCTCGCGGCCTGGGTTCCAGCTCCACTTGCGTCGTCGCTGGCATTATGGCCGCCGCCGCACTGACAGGCCACACCGTCGACCGCGCTGAGCTCGTCCGCATTGCCACCGAGGTCGAGGGCCATCCCGATAACGTCGCTCCCGCCATCCTGGGCGGCGCCGTCTGCTCCTTTACGCCGACCGATTCGCTCCCCCAGTGCCTGCGCTACGAGGTGAGCGATCGCTTGCGTTTTATTACCGTGATTCCGCCCTACGAGGTTCACACGAGCGAGGCGCGCAAGGTCGTGCCGCAGGAGATTCCGCTCTCCACCGCCGTATGGCAAATGGGCCGTATCGCCGGCATGACGCGAGGCCTGGAGGCCGGCGACCTCGACCTGATTGCCGCCGCCAATGACGACCGCATCCAGGAGCCCTATCGTCGTCGCCTGATTCCCGACTACAACGCTGTGCGCGACACCTGCCTTAACGGCGGCGCCAAGACCATCTGGATCAGCGGTTCGGGCTCTACCCTTATGGCTGTGACCGACGACACCATCGTGGCAAAATTCCTGCAGGTCAAGCTGCGTGATCAGTTCCCCAAGTGTGAGACGCACATTCTGACGTGCGACACTGAGGGCGCTCAAATCGAGTACCTGTAGACATCGCCGATCGGTCTGTCCGGGCCACCCGGGGGCATCCCCTTAAAAACGTCCTCGCACTTGAGGCCCGCTTATCCTGCTCCTTCGGAGCTGCGGATAAGCGGGCCTCGTGCTGCGGAATGTTTTTAAGGGGATGCCCCCGGGTGGCCCTATGGCAACGTGGCTAGCGATGTCTATAGGGACCCACGCTTTGAAGGGGGCGCCGGGCTGAAATTATGGCCCTTTATTGATAGGGGCTCTTGCTAGGCTGGAGCACTTACCAGCAACAGGCTTCGACTATGTGCTTGGTTTACGCCGCACTGGGTTCCTTGTATTCGAAGACTGGTTCTAGGAGGTCTTCGATGTTGCAGTGGAGGACTTTTGCTATGGCTCTTACGCTTGTTACCGAAGCCTCATTGATGTTTCTCTGGCGCTGCTCGTACATTTGGATTGAGCGGAGTGACACACCCGATTCGTATGCTAGGTCTTGTTGGGTTTTCTTAAGCTTCTTTCTTGCTAACGCAAGTTTGGTTTGCCTGGACGCTTTTTTCGCCATATCGCAGACGAGGCGAACCACTCGTTCCTCCGAGGCTTCGTGCCAGGGGTAATACAGACTGCGCAGCACATCAAATGGAACGACATGCAGCAAATCTTCGAAAGACTCTCCTAGGCGCCACTGCAGGTATGCCAGCATCCAGCCCGCCCAATATTCCGGCGTCTTCTCAAATCGATAGGTGCAGTCCGGTATAGGCCTGTTTTGATAGCCCGACCTTTCAGCGATAAGCGCGAACAGCTCAACACCCGATTTTCCCGACACTACCCATGCGTTGCCGCGTTCAAACTCGCGAGCAACCCCGCTCAGGCAAAAGAGTTCAGCAACTTCAGATCCTTCTGCTCCATAGTCATTGACGGCATAGTCGAAGCAGTCGCCGAGGTTGTTCATTGCGTCCTCGAGGTAGTAGACGGGATATGTCCTACTCGGCCCACGATCTGTTAACTCTTGGATCATTTAAATCAACCCTCCCTGCCATTAAATCCCTAATGTCGATGCCTTCGGAATCGAACCCATTGACCGTATCCAAGTATTTGCGTCGAGCATTCTGCTCTCGCTCAAAACGCTTGGGATAAAACTCAGACCCCGAAGCCCGCTTCCAATCGCAGAATCTAATCATCGAAAATGCGCGCTCGCTCATAAGGGCATATTGGATACCCAAATCACCCAAGCACATGATTCGTTGCAGCTGTCTGAGCGATATCATGCCGCTGACAAACTGTCTTGCAAACGAAAAATAGGAGTCGTCAGCACGATAGCCTCGAATAACGTCATAAGGAGATGTATCAATTAAGCAGTTATCAAGTAGATAGCGAAGCCCTTCACGCGCCAATGGCGTCGAAACATTGAACTCTCTGTTATTCGCCAGAATTGCAAGCCAATTGAGGATTGAAAACTCCCCAGACTCCAAATCCAAGACCGAAAGGCCATCTAAATCAAGCTCATATCGATTGGCAACGCCATCAGACTCGGTCCGGCATGCCCATTCCATCGCCATTTCCTCATGTGGCGTGCAATAAAACCCGCGCCCATAGTCATTGAATTGTCTGCATTTATCCAACGACGGACGTTCGACAACAACCTCCGACCCGTGCCAAAGCTCCATATCGACCTCCGAATAAAAATATCACCCCAGTGATAGTGTACCAACAACTATCACTGGGGTGATATAGATAGATGCAAACTATTGTCTGCCAAGAGCCCCTACTAGAGGCAGGCCTCGGCAATGCGGCGCTTGAGCTCGTCGATGCCGGTGCCGGTCTGGGAGCTTGTGATAATTACGTTTTCGGCCGGGACGTTGAGTTGCTTTTTGATGGCTGCCGCTTGGCGGGCCTGCTGGGTGCGGCTGAGTTTGTCGGCCTTGGTGAGGCAGACGATAAAGTTGAACTCGTTGCCCTGCAGGTAGTCGATCATGTCATGGTCGAGCTTGCTGGGGTCATGGCGAATGTCCACCAGCGACACAACCAGGTTAAAGCTGCGCTCGGAGTCGAAGAAGTCGCCGATGAGCTCGGCCCAGCGGTCGCGCTCGGCCTTGGAACGACGGGCGAAACCGTAGCCCGGCAGGTCCACAAAGTGCACGTCGTCGGCCTCGAAGAAATTGATATTGCTCGTCTTGCCCGGCGTGCTCGAAACCTTGACCAGGTTCTTGCGGCCAAAGAGCTTGTTCATGATGGACGACTTGCCCACATTGGAGCGGCCCACAAAGCTCACCTCGGGACAGGTGGACTCGGGGATCTGCGAAACCTTGCCGTAGCTGGCGACGAACTTGGCAAGCTGGTAGTTAATGGAATCGGCCATGGATACTCCTTGGTCGTAGGTTCTTACAATAGGGATGCACGATTACGCAGCGGCGATGCAGCGGACGATATCGAGTGTGATGCCGCTCGCGGTGCGGGCGTACTCGTCCAAATCGAACTCTCGCTCGCAAAACGCGTCATATGCCTCGTCACAATTATCACTGATAGCACGCAGCACCAGACAATCGACACCGTTCTTGGCTGCAATATGGGCAATCGCAGCACCTTCCATCTCAACGCAATCGGCATGCGTCGCGTCGATGGCGGCGGTGCGCATAGCGTCGCCCGTTACAAAGCGGTCACCTGTAGCGATAGTGCCAACCAGGAACTGTTTAGGGTCCTTCTCCGCAGCGGAATCAGAAGCGTCGGCATCGATAAACCCATGTTCGGCAAGCACGGTGGTGGCGATGTCAACCAGAGCCGGTGTCGAGGCAAACTCCTCAAGCTCCGGCGCCGACTCGGCGATGAGCGCCGTGTCGGTATCCAGATAGCGCAGGCACTTGCCAATAACCACGTCATTGATATGGAGTTTGGAGTTTAAGCCACCCGCAATGCCCGAAAACACAACGGCCTGCGGAGCATATTTGCTGATGAGATGCTGTGCTGCGCCAGCGGCGTTTACGGTTCCCATGCCAGCGGTCGTGGCGACCACTGACAGACCGTTGAGCTCGCCGCTTACAACGCTCAAGCCTGCCTCTTGCGACACATGGGCACCGTTCAGTTCTTCTTTAATCTGCGCAACCTCTTTTTCGAGTGCACCGATGATTGCGATGGTAGGCATACCATCCCCCAAACCTGTGAAAACTGTTTATCCACGGTATGGTACCAGCATTTTGACTCAACCGCGCAATACGAAGCCGTTAGGCCAGCGCAGCGCGGGTATCGTAGAGCGCCTTGGCGATGGCGGCCACGGCCTCACTCGAACGGTCACTCCACGGCATCGACGTCATGATGCTCATAATGTAGGTGTCGCCATCGACATCGATGAGGCCAGCATCGCACGTCGCATTGCAACCTGCCTCGCTGATCCAGCCGGCTTTGTTACGCACCATGGCATGGTCGTCCGCAATGCCGTCACGGATAAAGGACCGGGTCGTAGAGGCCAGAAGGCCCGACAGCCATTGCGACGTCTCGCTCTCGCGGCTCAAATACTCGCTCATCTCGCGCCACAACTTGGCCGAGGTGCGCGGGCAATAGGTGGGGAAATCGCTCATTGAATCGAGCGCGACCTCGTCTTCGACGCCGAGTGCGGCAATCCAATCCTCGTAGCCATCTTGATCAAACGTTGCACGCAACGCGACAAACGAGTCGTTATCCGAGTTGACGACCGAGGTCTCGATCAGGTCGCGAACCGTCAGCCAGCCCATACTGTAGCCGCCATAGGTGCCCAGAGCATCATCGAGCGATACTTGCCCTGTCTCGACCAGTAACTCGCAGACGTAGAGTACATAGAGCGCCTTGTAGCTGCTCGCACCGTACACCTCGGCGTCCGCGTTATACGTCACGCCCTTGCCGCTCGAAAGATCGTAAAACACCACGCCCACGTCGCCCAATTCCTGGGCCTGATCAAGGGTATCTTGGAGCGCGGCGAGGCTCTCATCCTCCAGGACGGGGATCTGGTCATCAACCAATGAGAAGGTCTGCACGGTATCGCCTGAGGGAATATCGTTAAAGTCCGCCTTCGAAAGCCTCGTCTTGAGGCTCGCTGTCGACAGGGTTTGACTTGCGGTGGCTTTAGATTTAGAGATCTTTTTGTTTTGCGTCTGTACCGTTGACGCATCTGAGTGTGCCATTCGCTCCGACGCGTAGGTTTTAGCGGTAATTCCGAGGATAATAACCGCCAACGTTAGCATCCCCATGGCGGCAATCTTCGTCACGCGGATGCGAGCGTCGGCAAGGCCACGCGAAGACGTGCCCTTCGTCTCATATCTGCTGCTATGCTGCGGCACATGCTCGTGCCGCGATGCGTCGTTTCGCACGTGGTCTCCTGGCTGCTCCCGTTCATATACGAGCAGCATAATACCGAGCAGGCATTTCTTTCCGAAGATATTCAGAAGCGTTTAAGGTGTCTTTAAAGAAACCACAAGCGTATTTATCCAATTGGCACGCTTCTGTTGCGCATCTCACCGCAACCCAGAGAGCAGTCTTTTTAGGACGGGGCTCTTTTAGCTACTTCTCCACCCTACCGGCCCCAAATGAGCTACCCCTAGCCGATGGCGTTTTTGAGTTCCGCGCGGCGTTTTTTCATGCCCGTCATGACGGCGTTGCGCAGCTCGGGCATGCGCGCGGTATCCATCTGCGGAACACCCTCGAGCTTATAGGGAATCCCCAGCTGCTCATACTTGACGACGCCCATCGTGTGATACGGCAGCATTTCCAGGCCCACCACGTTATGCCACGGGGCAATCAGACGACCGAGTGCCTCGCACTCCTCTGCCGTGTCGGTAATGCCCGGTACTACCACGTGACGGATAACGACCTTGATCCTGCGACGCGCCAGCTCATCGCCAAACGCCAGGATGCGCGCAGGATCGCAACCGGTCAGCTTTTTATGCTCGACGGGATCGGCGTGTTTAATGTCGAGCAGCACCATATCGGTCTCGTTGAGTACGGCATCGAACTTCTCGGGATGCGCGGGGTCGAACGCATAGCCGCAACTATCCAAGCAGGTATGTACGCGACCATCGGGGTTGTTGTGCATTGCGCGGAACAGGTCGGCCAAGAACTCAGGCTGCAGGAGCGGCTCGCCGCCGGATACCGTAATACCACCGCTGCGGTAAAACTCATGGTTGCTCTGGAACTCGTCTATCAGGTGCTCGACGGTCACCATGGTGCCGCCGTTAACCGACCAGGTATCGGGGTTGTGGCAATACGCACAGCGCATGGGGCAGCCCTGAACAAACACCACAAAGCGGATGCCGGGTCCATCGACCGTTCCCATCGTCTCGATCGAATGAACGCGGCCCAGGGCAAACGCGGAGTCCTCAGGACGAGCGTCCATACCCTCGAGCTTCATCTCAGCCATTCCCGCTACCTTGCCTCTCATTGGTTTTAGCTACATAAATGCCAGAGTCATTCTAGCCTATATGCTTGATGGCGAAACGGTTTAGCGGTCAATTGGATTGTCCTATTTGGCCCCATGCAAAAGCGGCGGGAAGGTTGTCGCAACCCGCCCGCCGCCGAGGCAATAGAAATCGATAGACGCCAGGCGTTACGCCTTGAGCGTGAGCACCGCGCCGAAGGCGGTCGGGCCGCAATGGCTCGAGATGACGCCGCCGACCTGAGTCCAGGTAACGTCCCTAAAGCCCAGGTCGTGCGCATAGACTTCCATGTCGTCGCGCAGCTCCTCGGAAAGGCCTACCGAATACGCCAGGCCAATGTGCGAGTAGTCAATTTCGCCCTTCGCAACCATGTGGTCAATAAAGGCGCGGGCGCACTTGAGCATAGAGCCGCGGAACTTCTTGGTCGCCACGAACTTGCCACCCGTTACCTCAATGCAGGGCTTAATCTTGAGCAGATGGGCGCCTAGGAACGCGACGTTGGACAAGCGACCGCCCGCCTTAAGGAAGGCAAGGTCGGTAGGAACAAAGCCCAGCAACACGCGGTCCATAACGGAGCTCGCGAAGGCGAAGATCTCGTCGACGGTGGCATCGGGATGAGCCTCGATGTATTTGGCGGTCTCGACGACAACAAGCGACTGGCCCACCGAGACAAAACGCGTGTCCATGGAGAACACGTAGTCGCGCCCCTCTGCCGCGATCTTCGAGGACTGATGCGAACAGGTCGTGGCCTCGGAATACGCAAGATGCAAAATGGTCGCGTCTGGCTGCTCGGCGTGAATGCGGTCGTACACGCGAGAGAAATCTGCCGGCGCGCAGCCGCTGGTCTTGGGCATCACGCCAAACTCGTTGCAGCGCGAATAGATCTCGAGCGGATCGATCGAGCCGTCCTCGACGGTCTCGTCACCAATCGTGACATGCATGGGCACACGCACGATGCCGTAGCGTTCGCAGAGCTCTGGCGTCACATCCGAACCAGATTCAACCACGATTACGTACTTGCCCATTCTTATCACGACCCATCTCGACGTTGACTTTTTAATATGTGACGCACGTCCACCGTCCTGCTACAGAACGGCCTCCAAGCGCCAAAGAGACGCCGTCCCTTGCACAAAACAAAGGACAGCGTCTCCCTGGAAAACTCCGTTCTTAACTGAGATTTTACACGGTTTATTACTAAGTGTTACTTACTCCGCAAACGGTAGCTATACGCGATAAACGGTAGCAAGTAAGTATCCAGAACGCTCAACCCATTAGGAGAGTTCCGCCTAAAGGGTGACTACAAAGGACCCCCTCCGGGGCTGTTTGGGCTACTTTCCAAAATATTCCGCAGGACGCAAGAAGCCCTCGCCGCACGAAGTGCGCAGCGAGGGCTTCTTGCATGTCCGAGGACACCAATTTAATTTAGCGTGGTTCCCTAAAGTGCGATAACGCAGGAGACCCGGCAAGGCCGGGAGCAGTTTGCCTCGCAAACATTCCGCAGCCGCGAAGCGGCGAGGACGTTTGAGAGGCAAAGTGCGTAGGCCTTACCGGGTCTCCGGTGGGAGTTGAGTCCCTTTAGAACTTGTTGTGGAAGGTACGCGAAATGACCTCGTCCTGCTGCTCCTTGGTGAGCGTGTGGAAGTTCACGGCATAGCCGGAAACGCGGATGGTCAGCTGCGGGTACTTCTCGGGGTGAGCCTGAGCGTCGAGCAGCGTCTCACGGTTGAAGACGTTGATGTTCAGGTGGTGGCCACCCTTCTCGGCGTAAGCGTCGAGCATGTGGACCAGGTTGTCGGCCTGAGTCTCGGAAACTTCAGAAACCTTCATAATGTGTCTCCTTCGATCGATAGGCGCCGGCCGAAACCGGCGCACTAATCAGTAATCGTTATTGTTAGTATAGCACTAACAATAGTTACTCGCCCAGCTGATCAAGGTCGATATCACCAAAGAACACCTGGTCCTCCTTGCCGAGCGCGCCCGGGATGATGGAGAAGGTGTTGGAGATGCCGTCCTGGGCATCGCGGAACGGGAGCTTGGAAACCGAAGACAGCGAAGCGATGGCGCCGTGGCTATCGCGCTTGTGCATGGGGTTAGCACCCGGGGCGAACGGCTGGCCAGCCTTGCGGCCGTCGGGCGTGGAGCCGGTCTTCTTACCGTACACGACGTTGGAGGTAATGGTCAGAACCGAGGTCGTAGGCACGGAGTTGCGGTAGGTGTCGTTCATGCGGATGTACTCCATGAACTGGTGCACAACGTCGTGAGCGATCTGGTCGACGCGGTCGTCGTCGTTACCGTACTTGGGGAACTCGCCCTCGGTCTCGAAGTCGACGATGATGCCGTTCTCGTCACGGACGGGATGGACCTTGGCGTACTTGATGGCGGACAGGGAGTCAGCCACGACGGAAAGGCCAGCGATGCCCGTAGCGAACCAGCGGTGCACGTGCTTGTCGTGCAGAGCCATCTGGATGCGCTCGTAGCAATACTTGTCGTGCATGTAGTGAATGATGTTCAGCGAGTTGACGTACACGCCAGCGAGCCACTTCATCATGTCGTTGTACTTGGCCATAACGTCATCGTAATCGAGCGTGTCGCCCTCGACGGCGCGATACTTGGGGCCGACCTGCTTCTTGGAGACCTCGTCAACACCGCCGTTGAGTGCGTACAGCAGGCACTTGGCCAGGTTGGCACGAGCGCCGAAGAACTGCATCTCCTTGCCAATGCGCATGGAGGACACGCAGCAGGCGATGCCGTAGTCGTCGCCGTGGTAAACGCGCATGAGGTCGTCGTTCTCGTACTGGACCGAGGAGCTGGCGACAGAAGTCTTGGCGCAGAACTTCTTGAAGTTCTCGGGAAGACGGGTCGACCACAGAACGGTCATGTTGGGCTCGGGGCTGGTGCCCATGTTCTCGAGCGTGTGCAGGTAGCGGAAGCTCATCTTGGTAACGAGCGTACGGCCGTCAACACCCATGCCGCCGATGGACTCGGTGACCCACTGCGGATCGCCGGTAAACAGGGCCTGGTACTCGGGGGTACGGGCAAACTTGACCATGCGGAGCTTCATGATGAAGTGATCCACGAACTCCTGGATCTGCTCCTCGGTGAAGGTGCCGTTGGCAAGGTCGCGCTCAGCGTAGATGTCGATGAACGTAGAGGTACGGCCGATGGACATAGCGGCGCCGTTCTGCTCCTTGACGGCAGCGAGGTAGGCGAAGTACATCCACTGGATGGCCTCCTGCGTGTTGGTAGCAGGTTTGGAAATATCGAAACCATAGGTCTCGGCCATCATCTTGAGCTCGCCGAGGGCGCGGATCTGCTCCTGCAGCTCCTCGCGATCGCGGATGTTATCGGCGGTCATGACCGTCGGGGTGGAAGCCTTCTGGGCCTCCTTATCCTTGATCAGGTAGTCGACGCCGTACAGGGCAACACGACGGTAGTCACCGATGATGCGGCCGCGGCCATAGCCATCGGGCAGACCGGTGATGATGTGAGCCGAGCGGCAAGCACGCATCTCGGGGGTGTAGACATCGAAGACGCCGGCGTTGTGGGTCTTGCGCTCGAAGGTGTAGCGCTCGACAACATTCTCGTCGACCTTGTAGCCGTGCTGGCTAGCAGCCTGGCAAGCGATGCGGATACCACCGTTGACGTGCAGAGCGCGCTTGAGCGGCTTGTCAGTCTGGAGGCCAACAATGGTCTCCTTCTCGCGGTGGGCGTTATCGATGTAGCCAGCGGGGTGGCTCACGATACCCGTGACAGTCTTGGTGTCCATATCGAGGACGCCGCCCTGCTCGCGCTCCTTGAGCAGCAGGTCGAGAACCTCGCCCCACAGCTCCTTGGTACGCTCGGTCGGACCGGCGAGGAACGATTCGTCGCCCTCGTAGGGGGTGTAGTTCTTCTGGATGAAGTCTCGGACGTCAACCTCTCCCGTCCAGATGCCTTCCTTGAAGCCTTCCCATGCCTCCTGCATTGTGTAACCACGCTCCTAGTTACGTATAATGCGGCGCTCTCTCACACCGCTGCTTATTGAATTCTTGAATGTTCGGGTTGCATGACCGGCTTCATTCGCCTTCCATCGCGCGTTAGCACAGGAAAAAACGTTTGTCCACCTTGGAACTGCAACCCAAAACCCAAGATTTCACCCGTCTGAGAAGGATAACATAGCCACCCCCTTCATCAGGGCTGTTATATGTTTCTTTTTTTATACCATTAGGGCGTTTTTAACAAATCCGCAGGAAATGCGAGCGTGAACAACTACCGTTCACCGATTTGTTTGGTATTTTTCCTTGCCTTTGTACGACGTTCACTCTAGCTGTTATGCCAGCTTTAGCAGGGTAAAGTGCCCCAAAGACCCACAGAAACTGCAGGGCGGCCACGGGATTTCCCCCGGGGCCGCCCTGTGGCGTGGCTAGTTATTTAGCTTTGATTGCCGCTTGGCATTAGGCGGCTGCGGCGACCTTGTCGGCCGCGGCCTTTTTGCTGTCGCCGTGACCCTGGCCCTCAAAATGCTTGTAGCACCAGCTGGTGACCAGCGGGGTCAAAATGGCCGTCACGATGGCGCACGCTGCAACCTGCGCCGTAGCCGTCGCAAGCACGGCACCACCGTACATGGCCTCGTTGACGCTTGCCATGGCGGCAGGCGTGGCCACATTGGCTCCGGCGCAGCTCGAAATGGCCGCACCTGCGACACCCGTACCGCCCGTGAGCTTATCGACCGCGATGACGGGAATTGCAAAGACCATCGAGCAGATCACGCCGAGCAGGATGCCGGGAAGACCGCCGTTGATGAGCTGGCCAAAGGTCATGGTCGAGCCCATGGCAAAGAAGACGAGCACGATGATGGCGGAAAGTGCCGGAGCCATCATCTTCTTAAAGCTCGGGAAGAGGTTACCCAGAATAATGCCGACGACGATCGGCAGGATGGCGCCCACGAGCGACCAGCCGATCGGAGCCTGGCCAGCAGCGCCGAGCACGATCATTGTGACCGGAGGGCCGACAACGAGTGTGGTGATGGCGACGGCGCCACGTTCGGCCTCGTTGCCCATGGTGCCCATCAGACCAGCGTACATAGCGTTGTTGGCGCCGGTGCAAGCCGCCAGCATCACCATGGCAGAGATGCCAAACAGGTTGTCGTTGAATACATAAAGGATGAGCAGCGACACGGCAACGACCACGATCTGCTTGACCGCGATGATGATGGCGCCGCGTGCAGCGGCGGCAGGAGCACTTTTAAACGAAATCGTCGT
The DNA here is from genome assembly GCF_052067635.1 of Collinsella sp. HCP3S3_E5. Taxonomy (NCBI): domain Bacteria; kingdom Bacillati; phylum Actinomycetota; class Coriobacteriia; order Coriobacteriales; family Coriobacteriaceae; genus Collinsella; species Collinsella sp. HCP3S3_E5. Next base: position 49,711 of record NZ_JBQHQF010000001.1, read on the forward strand.
ACCGACGATGAGCAAAAAAGCGCCCACGAGCGGGCTTGCACCCTGCTGGGTCATGCCAAGCGTAAAGCTGCCGAGCGTTTTGAACAGGTCGGGGAATAGCGTGTTGAGCAAGCAGCCCAGCAAAAGCGGCACCAAAATATTGGCGCCCGGGATGGAGGACATCTTAAAGAACGGCTCCTTTGCAGCCGGCGCCTCCACCGCAGTCGATTCACTCATATATATATCTCCTTTGGATGCATGCGAATCGTAGCCGCACGCGCCTATGTCAGAAAGAAAGCGACAACCCCGAGTCGCCAGGGTCGCCGCCAAACGATTACCACGGGGTATTACCCGTCCAGGACGATGCCGCCGTCGCAGTCACCGATCTCGCCGTTCACGAAGCTGGCGAGGTCGGAAGCGAAGAACAACACCATCTGCGCAGGCTCGCTGGCCTGGGCGGCGCGACCCAGAGGAATACCGTTGATGATGCGCTGAGAGTTCTCGTCAGAAAGGATCGACGTCATGTCGGTAAGCGTGAGCGACGGGCACACAGCGTTGCAGCGGACGCCGAACTTACCGCCCTCCTTGGCGACCGCCTTGGTAAGGCCGTTGACACCGGCCTTGGAGCTCGCGTAGGCCGCGGTGCCGAGCAGGCCGCCGCCGATCTTGCCAGCAACGGAGCTCACGTTGACGATAGTGCCGGCATGTGCCGCCTTAAAGTGCGGGTACACGGCATTCATCATGGTAAAGGTGCCGTTGAGGTTGATGTCGATGGTGCGACGCCACTCGGTGTCGTCGATCTCGTCAAACTTCTTGGTGCTGATGACACCGGCGCAGTTGATCAGGATGTTGGTTTGCGGCAGGTCCGTAAAAATCTGCTCGACGGTCTCGCGCGCCTTGGGCGCATCGGCGACATCGAGCTGATAGAACTTGTTGCCCTCGCCAAGCTCGGCCACAGCCGCCTCGCCCTTAGCAGCGTTCCTTGCGATGAGCGCGACGTGTCCGCCGCCCGCAACGATACCCTTGGCAATCTCGAGGCCAATGCCCTGAGTGCCACCGGTAACGATCGCGGTTTTACCCGTGAAGTCAAATGCCATGACTCCAACCCCCTTGATTCAGGTGTCTCCTTGCGGGAAGTTGGAGCATCGCACATGGCGATAAATGAGTCCCAGTCGTCATGGTGGTGACAACCCCTCGCCTAACCGCGGGCATGATAGTTCTTTGAAACGCTTCAGCAATTGAATTATTTTAAGTCTTTATGCGCTCTTGATATTGCCCACTGCATGAGGCCCGCATATGGAGGTATCATCTTCTACCAAAAATAGTTTCTAGTGTTAGGGGTTTTCGGTGAAAGATACCGATTTCCGTGAACTTGGGCGTCAGCTCCTTACCGAGTTCGGCAGCATGCATCAGCGCATTTCGCGCTTTGCGGACAAAGCCCTCAGTGGTGAGATGGCCGTCATGCGCGCCCTCATGCTCGCTGGCGGTTCGCTCACGCCAAGCGAACTCGCCGATCGTGCCTGGGTCTCGAACGCCCGCATCGCCAATATCCTGCGCGCTCTCGAAGCCAAAGGCTGGGTCGAGCGCGAGCACTCAAAGACCGACCGTCGTCGCGTACACGTCACGGTGACCGACAAGGGATTCCGTGATCTCGAAATCAAGCATCGGGAATTCGAGGACCGCACCGCGGCCTTCCTCGAGCAGCTCGGCGAAACAGATACCCAAGAGATGGTGCGCCTTCTTAGGCGTGCCAACGAAATTATCGACCGCAATCAAGAAAGGAGAGATGCCGAGTGAGGATTCTCAAGCTCTTTAAAAAGCATGTCCTGGCACTGTTCGCAGCTATCGTACTTATCGTAATCAGCTGCAACGCCGATCTAGCGCTGCCTACGTATATGAGCGACATCGTCGACGTGGGCGTGCAGCAAGGCGGTATCGCCTCGCCCGTACCTGACACCATTCGCACCGAATCGCTCGACGACCTCGAACTCTTTATGAGCGATAAGGACGCCAAAGCTGTGGAGGCCGTGTTTAGCAAGGCGGATAATAACGGCATTCGAACGTACAAGGGCACCGAGGAAGAGCGCGCCGACGGCGGCAAGATTGCCAACATCGTGAGCCTGCCCGAGACCGTCGTCCTTTCGTTCAACCAGGGCATTGACGCCAACTCCATGGATGACATGATGGGTTCGTCCAGCGAGAATAACAACAACGCCGCCCAGGCCATGCCCACCCCCGAGCAGATGGCGGCAATGACGCCCGAGCAGCTCGCCGAGATGCAGCAGAAGGCCGCGGCGGCGCAGAACATGCAAAAGCAGATTGATACCGACGGCGGTAAGATCACCATGAAGAGCCTGCGCCTAGGCGTTGAAGGCGGCCTAATCGACCAGGGCAAGCTCGTCGAGGGCGCCAACGATATGGCGGACAAAATGGGCTCCATGTCGGGTTCCATCGTGACCCAACGCGCCGTGAGCTATGTACAAGACGAGTACAAGGCGCAGGGCATCGACCCCGCCGACGTGCAGAACGCCTATCTGGGCCGCATGGCAACCACGATGTTTGGTCTGTGCCTGATCTCGCTCATCGCCACCATCCTGACCGGCGCCGTGGCCTCGCGCACCGCCTGTTCCATCGCACGCGACCTGCGCCGCGAGACCTTCAACAAGGTTATGCACTTCTCGCCGGCCGAGGTGGGCAAGTTTAGCCAGGCCTCGCTCATCACCCGCTGCACCAACGACATTCAGCAGATTCAGATGGCCGCAACCCTGTTTATCCGCATGTGCCTGATGGCCCCCGTCATGGGCATCGTCGCCGTCATGCGCGTCCTGGCCAACCACACCGGCCTGGAGTGGACCATCGCCGTGGCCATCATCGCGGTCTCGGCCGTCGTCGGCGTGCTTATGGGCCTCACCATGCCCAAGTTCAAAAAGATGCAGAGCTTTGTGGACCGCGTGAACCTCACCGCCCGCGAGCTGCTCGACGGCCTTATGCCCATCCGCTCGTTCAACCGCGAGGAGCATGAGCTCGAGCGTTTTGACAAGGCTTCGCTCGACCTAATGACCACGCAGCTCTACACCAACCGTGCCATGAGCTTTATGATGCCGCTCATGATGCTCGTCATGAACTGCATCACCGTGCTTATCGTCTGGTTTGGCGCGCAGGGCGTGTCCGATGGCGTGATGCAGGTCGGCAACATGATGGCGTTTATCTCCTACACCATGCAGATCGTCATGGCGTTTATGATCCTCACCATGGTTTCGGTCATCCTGCCCCGCGCCGAGGTCGCAGCCGAGCGCGTGGAAGAGGTCATCACCTGCCCCACGAGCATCAACGACCCCGCCTCGCCCAAACTGCCCGCGGCCAGCGCACCGCGCGGTGAGCTCACCTTCCGCGACGTGAGCTTCCAGTATCCCGATGCCCGCGCCGACGTCATTAGCGGCGTGAACTTTACCACGCATGCCGGTCAGATGCTCGGCATCATTGGTTCCACGGGCTCGGGCAAGTCCACGCTCGTACAGCTGATTCCGCGCCTGTACGACGTCACGGGCGGCAGCATTTCGCTCGACGGTATCGACGTGCGCGATATGGCCCTTTCCGAGCTTCGCCGCCGCATTGGTTACATCCCGCAGCAGGGGCGTCTGTTCTCGGGTACCGTGGAGAGCAACCTTAAGTTTGCCGGCGACATGGTAAGCGACGAGAACATGCACGAGGCCGCGCGCATCGCCCAAGCCGAGGACTTTATCGCCGAGCGCGAGGGCGGCTACGACTCCCCCATCAGCCAGGGCGGCTCCAATGTCTCGGGCGGTCAGCGCCAGCGTCTGGCCATCGCCCGCGCGTTGGCAAAAAAGCCCGAGGTCCTGGTGTTCGATGACTCGTTTAGCGCCCTCGACTACAAGACCGACGCGCGCCTGCGCGAAGAGCTTGCCAAAAACGTTACCGACGCCGCACTCGTTGTCGTAGCCCAGCGCATCGCGACCATCATGCACGCCGACCAGATCATCGTGCTCGACGACGGTCACGTGGTGGGCACTGGTACGCACGAGGAGCTGCTGCACAGCTGCCCGGCGTACCTGGAGATCGCACAGTCGCAGCTTTCCGCCGAGGAGCTGGGGCTCACTCAAGAAGAAATTGCAGCCGTTATGGAGGGAGGCGAGCACTAATGGCAGACGAGACCAAGACTCAGATTCCCAAGCCCACCCGCCAGCGCGGTCCCATGGGCCGCATGGGTGGCATGGGCCGCGGCGAGAAGGCCAAGGACTTTAAGGGCGCCATGCGGCAGTTGCTCGGCTATATCGGTCAACACAAGGTTGCCGTGCTTGCCGCCGTCGCCTTTGCCGTGTGCTCGGTCGTCTTTAACATTGTGGGACCCAAGGTGCTCGGCCAGGTTACGACCAAGCTGTTCGAAGGCCTGGTCGCCAAGGTCAACGGTACCGGCGATGTCGACTTTGCCTGGATCGCCAAGACGCTCGGCTTTTTGCTCTGCCTGTATCTGGCAAGCTCTGTTTGCAGCCTCATCCAGGGCTGGCTCATGACCGGCGTCACGCAAAAGATTTGCTACCGCATGCGCAAGGAGATCGCCGCCAAGATCGCTGTCGTGCCGATGAGCTACTTTAACGGACACAGCAAGGGCGATGTGCTCAGCCGCATCACCAACGACGTCGATACGCTGGGTCAGTCGCTCAACCAGAGCGTGACGCAGCTCATCACGTCGGTGACGCAGATTATCGGCGTGCTCGTCATGATGCTGTCGATCAGCCTGCCGCTTACCGGCGTCACCGTGCTCACACTGCCAGCCGCCGCGATTATCCTGACCGTGATGATTCATTTCTCGCAGCCGTACTTCCGCGAGCAGCAGCAGGTCCTGGGCACCGTCAACGGCATTATCGAGGAGGACTTTGCCGGCCAGAACGTCATTCAGGTGTTCGACCGCGCCGAGGCCTCAATCGAAGAGTTCGACCGTCAAAACGACCGCCTCTTTATTAGTGGCTGGCGCTCGCAGTTCCTGTCGGGCCTGATGATGCCGCTTATGAGCTTGGTGGGCAACATGGGCTACGTGGGCGTCGTCGTGGTGGGTGCACAGCTCGCGCTGACCGGCAATGCCACGCCCGGCGACATCCAGAGCTTTATCCAGTACGTTCGCAACTTTACGCAACCCGTGCAGCAGCTGGGCAACGTGAGCAACACGATGCAGTCTATGGCCGCTGCCACCGAGCGCGTCTTTGAGTTCCTGGCCGCGCCCGAGGAGGAGCAGAAGGCCGACGCGCAGATTCCCGAAAAGCGCCCTGGCCATGTGGAGTTTGACCACGTCAAGTTTGGCTACACGCCCGACAAGACCATCATCCACGACTTTAGCTGCGAGGCACAGCCCGGCCAGACCATCGCCATCGTCGGTCCCACCGGCGCCGGCAAGACCACGCTCATTAAGCTGCTACAGCGCTTCTACGACGTGGACGGCGGCTCGCTGCGCGTCGACGGCGTCGACGTACGCGATTGGGACCGCGCGGCACTGCGCGGCGAGTTTGCCATGGTGCTGCAGGATACGTGGCTGTTTAACGGCACCATCCGCGAGAACATCCGCTACGGACGACCCGATGCAAGCGATGCCGAGGTCGAGGCCGCTGCACGCGCTGCACGCTGCGACCACTTTATCCATACGCTCGCCGGCGGTTACAACTTTATGATCAACGAGGAAGGCACCAACCTTTCGCAGGGCCAACGCCAGCTCGTGACCATTGCCCGCGCCATTTTGGCCGACCGCCCGGCGCTTATTTTGGACGAGGCGACATCCAACGTCGATACCCGCACCGAGGAGCTTATTCAGCGCGCCACGGATGCGCTGATGCAGGGCCGCACCAGCTTTGTTATCGCACACCGCCTGTCCACGATCCGCAACGCCGACGTGATCTTGGTAATTCGCGACGGCGACATCGTCGAGAAGGGCACGCACGACGAGCTGCTCGCCCAAGGCGGCTTCTACGCCGACCTGTACAACTCGCAGTTCGACGAAGCGGCGTAAATTCTGCCGCAGGGAACGAATAACACCCGAGAACGGGGGCGCAGGACAACCTGTGCCCCCGTTTTTTTGTTCTGCGACCCTCAAACCGCCTCCCCTGGGACCAAATCGACGGCCTCTTCCAAGCCGCGTGGCATCATTCCATTCCAGGGCCAGTTGACGTTTGACCAGATAAAACCTGCCAAAATAAACCTGTCCCTTTTTGGCAGGTTTTGGGGTGACGAGGGCTTGCACTTTAGCGTGCGACAGCGGATAATGCCGAGCATTCGACAATGCACACTTTGTCTTATTTGATTGAGGAGGCCCCGTATGGCCATGGAATTCAAGCGCAGGCTGCCGATCCCCATGGAAATCCGCGAGGAAATGCCGCTTTCCGCCGATCTTACCGCCAAAAAACAGGCATTCGACGCCGAGGTCGCCAAGGTCTTTACCGGCGAGGACGCGCGCAAGGTGCTCATCATCGGCCCGTGCTCTGCCGACCGCGAGGACTCGGTGCTTGAGTACATGAGCCGACTGACCAAGGTCGCCGAAGAGGTCAAGGACAAGCTCATCATCATTCCGCGCGTCTATACCAACAAGCCGCGCACCAAGGGCACTGGCTACAAGGGCCTGCTGCACAACCCCGATCCCGAGGCGCCCGATGACCTGCTCGAAGGCGTTAAAGCCATCCGCCATATGCACCTGCGCGTCATCGAGGAGACCGGTTTCTTTACCGCCGATGAGATGCTCTACCCGTCCAACTACCAGTACCTCGTCGACCTGCTGAGCTACGTCGCCGTGGGCGCGCGCTCGGTCGAGAACCAGGAGCATCGTCTGGTGTCGAGCGGCATTTCGGTGCCTGTGGGCATGAAGAACCCCACCGCCGGTTCCACCACCGTCATGCTCAACTCCATCTACGCCGCCCAGGCACATCAAAGCTTCATCTTCCGCAACTGGGAGGTCGAGTGCGACGGCAATCCGCTCGCGCACGCCGTCATGCGTGGATACATTGGTCTCGACGGTCGTACCTACCCCAATTACCACTACGAGCATCTGGAGCGTCTGGCTGAGCGCTACACCGAGCATGCCGGCTACGCCAACCCGGCGGCGATCATCGACTGCAACCACGACAACTCGGGCAAGCGCCCGCTGGAGCAGCACCGCATCTGCAAGGAGGTGCTCGACAGCTGCCGCCGCAACGAGTCCATCTCCAAGCTGGTCAAGGGCTTTATGATCGAATCCTACCTGGAGGACGGTAACCAGTCTGTCGACGGCGGCGTCTTTGGCAAGTCCATCACCGACCCGTGCCTGGGCTGGGAAAAGACCGACTACCTCATCCACGAGATCGCAGAGCGGGTTTAGTTACGCGGTTTTACCAAACCGCGTAACTACTCGACGCTGCAAACCCGCCAGAACGGCAATCTGCCTTTCAGCTTCGACGGCATGACCAAAAGGTCAATGCCGCCTCGCTTCAAGGCACCTTGCTCGCGTGTACGGGTTTTCGCTGACGTTTTTCTACCAGCGTCGTTGCCAGGGTTGGCACCAATGACTAATGCGGTAACAAGCTGCGTCGGTCCGATTGATCGGCTGGGTTTTCGAGGTGCCCCAGGTCGCCGCGAAAGAGGAGCGAAGCGTACTTTGGTACGCGTGCGACGGTTTGAGCGGCGAGATGGGGTGCCTCAGGAAGCCAGACGATTAAGCGTCGGCGTGATTGGCTGGGTTTCCGAGGTGCGGCAGATTGCCCTGAAAGAGGAGGGCATAGACCTTAAGGGTCATGCCCGACGATTGAAGGGCAAGGTGCCGTGCCCCGGGAAGACAGACTATTACGCCGAGGGCTCCTGCTGCGTGATGCAGTGGATGTTGCCGCCGCCGTAGACGACCTGGTCGGACTGGACGCCGACGCACTTGTAGACGCCCTCGCCCCAGACCTCGTCGTAGATCTCCTGGAGCGTGTCGACGGCCAGCCGGTCGTTCTCGTCGCCGTACTGCGGGACGATGACGCCGTGGTTGGTCACGAGGTAGTTCATGTAGGAGGCGATCAGCGGCTCGTCGGGGACGCGCGGCTCGGCGTTCTCGTCGGCGTCGATGGTATCGCAGGAGGCCTGGTCCATGTACAGCGGCCTCACGGGCATGCAGAGCTTGTAGACCTTCAGCTTGCGGCCCTTGGCGTCAACCGCGTTGGAGAGGGTCTCGTAGGCGGCGTGGCACTGCTCGTAGAACGGGTACTCGGGGTCGTCGGTCCAGATGCAGACCATGACGCCCGGGGCGATGAAGGTGGCGACGTCGTCGATGTGGCCGTTGGTCTCCTCGGGGTCGATTCCCTCCTTGACCCAGATGACCTTCTCGACGCCGAGGTAGTCCTTGAGGTGCTCGGTCATGTACCCGCGAAGCTCCTCGCTCCAGGGCTCGAACTTCTTGCGGTACTTGGGCCAGAGGGACTCGGGGTCCTCCTCCTCCTCGAGCACCGCGGAGCAGGTGCGGCCGGGGGACAGGAGGCACTGGTCGGTGACGACGAGGGTGCCCTCGCCGTCGACGGTGATGGAGCCGCCCTCGAGGATCATGTCGTCGGGACGGTAGCGGCGGCAGCCGGAGAGCTCGGCCATCTTGAGGGCGATCTGCTCGTCCTTGTCCCACGGGAAGTAGAGGCCGTCGATGAGGCCGCCGTAGCCGTTGAAGTGCCAGTGGTTGGCGCGCTTGTCGCCCTTGCCGTTGATGACGTAGGTGGCGCCGGTGTCGCGGAACCAGGCGTCGTCGGTGGTCATCTCGACGACGGTGACGTTCTCGTCGTTCTCGAAGACGGCCTTGCAGTTGGCGTAGTCGGCCTGGTTGGCGCACATGTAGACCGGGGTGAACTCGGAGATGGCGCGGGCGATGGCGGCATACTGCTTCTGGGCGGGCTTGGCGCCGTGGGCCCAGGTGTCGGTGCGGTGGGGCCAGCCCATCCACACGCGGTCCTGGGGGGCGAACTCGGCGGGCATGAAGAAGCCGTCGGCCCTCGGGGTGGACTCGGACTCGGTGATCGTGCGCATAAGGCTTCCTCCAAATCAAACGACCGATGTCTCGATCTGTAACATCTAGGGGCCGAATCCCCGTCTTGTTGTTACAGATCGAGACAAACCGTATGGCTCGAGATAAACAATCTCAATCTATAACAGATAGAGGCGATTTTGCCAGCCATATGTTACAGATTGAGATAGACGTAAAAACCACCACAAAGGTACCTGTCCCCTTTGTGGTGGTTCTGGACTAGAAGGTTACTCGCTGTAACGGGTGGCTATGGCAGCTCGCACCATTCCGGTGCTCATGAGGTAGGTCACCAGGAAGTAGCCACCGTATGCTGCCAGGAAGATTGCACAGGTGAGGCCCACGGTGCCGCCGATGCTCATATTTCCGAATATGCTCACCAACTCGATAATCACCTTAAGTGCCACAAAGGAGTGCGCCAAGCCCACCGCCAACGGGAACAGGAAGAACACCGCTTGTTGTGCCATCACCGAATGGCGAATCTGGCGGTCGTCGCAGCCGATCTGTGCCAGCACACGATAGCTGCGGCTGCCGTCGGCCACGTTGGAGAGTTGCTGGATCGACAGAATCGCCGCGCATGCAACGACCAATACAAAGCCGATGTAGATGGCTAGGTAGCTAATAAGACCGTTCATTTGCGCTGCTTGCGCGTACATCTCGGAGCGTGTGATGAAGATTCCCCACGATCCCGGCTCCTTGCCGTCAACGAGCAGATTGTCGAGCACAGTGTATTCAATGCTCTCGTCTGCCTCGGTCGTATCCATCCCCTGTTTGTAGTTAACGAGCAGGCTACTGGAATACGGCTGCAGATTAATTTGGGACAACAGCTCGTCGGCAACGACGACGGTACCCGGATTACTGCCCATCGCCGAGTTGGCGATGGCCGCCGTGTCCTCGTCCGACTTATCGGTTGCGGGCTTGAGCGTATGCCCGCCCAAGGTAAGGGCATGGCCGCCGGCCATATACTTGGTGTACAGGTCGATCAGCTCACCGCCCATATCACACGTAAGCAAGTACTGGTCGCGGCCAATGCTCACCGGCTCCTCGCCCATCATCTGACGCAGCTTGTTGTACTGGCTCGCCGGCGTCACAAACAGACCTATCGCATCGGGCTTGCTACCCCCGAACGCCTTGGGAAGCTTTTCGCCCATGGTCTTGCACATCTCACCCGCAGACACCGAAGGGCTCGAACCGCCAAACGGGTAACTTAGATACGAATCGATCTGCACATGCTCACCGGCAACATCGGCGATATTGACCTTCTTGCCGGTCTCGTCGTTGTTGTCCGCCGACTTGTCCTTACCGTGCCATGCGGGGTACAAATCGACCGTACTATCGGCCAGCACCATGCGATCGGCCTCAGACGGATTGACGTACTCCTTGTAGTAGCCGAGCGTATCGGGCGTGTAATAGACATACGTCTGCGACATATCGGCCGGCATATAGCGCTCCAGATTCTCGTTCATCACATTGGCAATCGACATACCGCACGTCACCGAGGTGATGGCCAAAAACAGGAGCATCGCGATGACGCCCATCGAAAAGCACACCGTGTTGACCTTGGCCGCAAGCTGGCGCACGATAAACATGTTGAGGCCGCGCCAATACACGCCGCGCAGGCTCTGCAGCAGCTTGATAAGCATGCCCGAGAGTCCCCAGAACAGGGCAAAGGTACCCACGGTAACCATAGCGGTCGTAATGCCAAACTGGTTCATGGCCTCTTGCAGCTTGCTGTCCGTCGCGGTTAGCGGGAACCCATCACGTAGCAGACGGTAATAGGACACGCCCACAAGCACCACGCCCACGGCAAAGATGGCAATCGCGATCCAGGGGTTGCGTGTCTTGATGCTCTCGTTGCGACGCTCGGCACCCATAAGCTCGATGAGTTTGGTACGACGCACGGCGCGAAGGTTCAGCAGTAGCGTGAGCACAAACATTACGAGCATGCAGGCAAGGGTCAGGTTGAACGCATGCACCGAGAAAAAGAAGTGGAAATTGGCGATCTGTGTCTTAAAGAGCGAGGCCGTAAAGAACGTCATGAGCTGGGAGAGTCCCACACCCAGCACAATGCCGGCGACAAAGGCCACAACCGATACTATCACGGTCTCGAGCGCCATGATCGTGGCGACGCGCCCGCGCCCCATGCCGAGTACCTGGTACAGGCCAAACTCCTTCTTGCGGCGTTTCATGATGAAGTTATTGGCATACACCATCAAAAAGGCCATGACACCGGCCAAAAAGTACGTCAGGTAGCCGAGCATGCTGCCCATAACCTGCGCCAAGCCCTCTTCATCGATTCCGGCGATGTCGACCTGCATCGAGATGGTGTTAAAGGCATAGAAGACCGTGACGCCCAGGGTGAGCGTCAAAAGGTAGACGAGGTAGTCGCGGCCGGCGCGGCGGACGTTGCCCCAAGCGAGTTTACAGAGCATCGGAGCCCTCACCGCCCATCATGGCAACGACCTCCATAATGCGGTCGAAGAACTCGCGGCGGTCGGTGTCTCCGCGGCGCAGCTCGGTGAAGATCTTGCCGTCGCGAATAAACAGCACACGGCTCGTGTAGCTGGCGGCAAAGCTGTCGTGCGTGACCATGAGCACGGTGGCGCGCAGGCGGCGGTTAAGGGCCTCCAGGCTCTCGAGCAGCAGGCGAGCGCTCTTGGAATCGAGGGCGCCGGTGGGCTCGTCGGCCATGATCATGGTGGGGTCGGTGACGAGCGCGCGAGCCGCGGCAACGCGCTGCTGCTGACCGCCGGACATCTGGTAGGGATACTTGTCGAGCACCTGACTGATGGACAGGCGCGCTGCCACATCCTGCACGCGGGTCGAGATCTCTGCCGAGTTTGTGCGGGCGATGGTGAGCGGCAGGGCGATGTTCTCGCGTGCCGTGAGCGTATCGAGCAGGTTGGAGTCCTGGAAGATAAAGCCAAGCTCCTCGCGGCGGAACTGCGAAAGCTTAGCCTGCTTCATGCGCGTCACGTCCTGGCCGTTGATGCGGATCGTGCCACTTGTGGCACTATCGATGGTCGACACGCAGTTGAGCAACGTCGACTTACCCGAGCCCGAAGCGCCCATGATGCCAACGAATTCGCCGCGGTTGACGGTAAAGCTGACGTCGTTGAGCGCGCGGGTCACGTTGCCCAGCGCTCCGTATACCTTTTCGAGATGCACGACTTCCAGTACCGGGGTCGCCATGTGCGTGGTTTGCATACCGAGTCCTTTCTTGCGATTAGTCTACGGCATCTATAGTCGCAAGAAGCCGAGTCGGCTACCATCGATATCGCTTACGCTTGCCTTACCGTTGCGTAAGGTAGGGGTAGTCTTTTTGGGACGGGGCTTTTTTAGCTACCCTATCCGTAGCCTTCGAAGCATGAGGCCGCATTTGACATAGGGCAGCTAAAAAAGCCCCGTCCCAAAAAGACTACCCAAATGAGCTACCCTGCCACGTGTCGATGTTGAGAGAGGACTCCTGTTGAAGACTGTTCATGTTGCCGCTGGGATCATTCGCAAGGAAGGATCCGATGAGCTGCTTGCCGTGCAGCGCGGCTACGGCGACATGCAGGGACTTTGGGAGTTCCCCGGTGGCAAGCTCATGCGCGGCGAGACGCCCGAGGACGCCGTACGCCGCGAGCTCATGGAAGAGCTGCAGGTAAAAGTCACCAACCTGCGCGATTTCTATACCGTTGAGTACGACTACCCCGATTATCATCTCTCCATGGAGTGCTACTACTGCTCGCTCGCCGATGAATCCGATGAGCCCCAGAAGCACGACCGCCAGCTCGATATCCGCTGGATTCCGCGCACCTCGCTTGCCACCGTTGAGTGGATGCCCGCCGACAAAGGGCTTATCGATGCTCTGATTGAGTTGAAGGAAGATCGGCTTGAGGCCAACGGCGCCGCCGATGACGCCACGCCCAACACGGCCGACAAACCCGCCACCAAGCCCAAGCGCGCACCTAAGCGCCGCAGCAAAAAGCGTCCCAAGCCAGGTCTGCTCGACGGCATCGATACCTCGGACCTCTCCGCTGACGAGCGCGAACTGGTGCGCCGTCGCGCCGCTATAAAAAAGTCCATGAAGGGCAACAAGCGCGCCAACACCAAACCCGAGCTGCTCGTTCGCCAGCGCCTGCGGGCAGCGGGCCTTACGGGATACCGTCTGGAATGGAAGGTACCCGGCAAGCCCGACATCGCCTTTCCCGGGCGCAAGATCGCCATTTTCGTCAACGGCTGCTTTTGGCATCGCTGCCCTAAGTGCAATCCGAGCCAGCCCAAGCGCAATGTTGAGTTTTGGGAGGCAAAGTTTCGCCGCAACGTCGAGCGCGACCGAGCCGCCATCGATGCGCTTACCCAAATGGGCTGGACGCCCATCACCGTCTGGGAATGTGAGCTCAAGAAAGACCGCATCGACGCCACCATGGAAAAGGTCATCGAACAGGTACGCGCCGCCGCACCGCAGCGCTAACAGCGATCATTCACACGCTCCGCACGTCCACGCCACATCCGAGCCACAAACCTTAGAAAGCCCTTAAGCTCAAAACCTTTCAAGAGTGTTATTCGATACCTTTGACCTGCAGTTTCACTGTTATAACAAACCTGATTAAGCCTTTCTTTAGTGCTTCTTTGCAGCAGCCGCGGCATAATACTGCCAACGAACGGGACCTAGCAGCACACCCCGTGCGCAACCTTTTGGTGGACATCGAGGAGGCCGCATAAGCATGCATTCTTCCAATGACGCAGCACAGCAGCCATCCCTAAAACATGCAGACCTTTTCTCCTTCCCTCCGACACAGAGAAACGGCCTCCTCGACTCCCCCACCACAAAAGCCAAACGCTCAACCGATCAGAATCTCAACTTGCGAATATCCTTCGATAAGCTCCAAGCGTCCCTAAACAAGTCATTCCCCAACCAAGCCCGGGCATACTAACCCCCACCAACAAAGCGCCCCTCGCGCCCCACCCCTTCAGCCCCAACGCCACAAGGGCGATCGAGCAGGGCCGTCCGTAAACGGAAAAGGGCCTATCTCTCAGAACATTCCGCAGGACGGAGGAAGCCCCGCAGCGCGTAGCGCGCAGCGGGGCTTCCGACATGTCCGAGGACGTTCTGAGAGATAGGCCCTTTTCCGTTTCCAGACGGCCCGGTGGGATCAGAGTACCCTTGCTGTTACTCTGCTTTGCCCACAGAGTTGAGGTTGGTCATGCGGATCTTAACCAGCTCGGTGATCTCACGCATGCCCTCCTTGGCCGGCTTCTTGGGATCGAAGCAGGCGGGGTTCTCGGCCATGTAGGCCATGAAGCCCTTGGTGTAGGCCTGACGCAGCTCGGTAGCGTAGTTGACCTTGCAGATGCCGTTCTTCACAGCCTCGGCAACCTGCTCATCGGGCACACCGGAAGTGCCGTGCAGAACCAGCGGCACGTCGACGGCGTCGCGGATGGCCTTGACCACGGACTGCTCGATGTGCGGATCGCTCGTGTACACGCCGTGGCTGGTGCCAACGCCAATGGCCAGCGAGGTGCAGCCGGTGCGCTCGACGAACTCCTTGGCCTCGGCAGGATCGGTGTAGGGGCTCTCGCCCTCAACCGCGGGACCGTCGTCCTCCTTGCCGCCAACCTTGCCGAGCTCGGCCTCGACGGGCACGCCCATGGCGCGGCCAGCGTCGGCGACGGACTTGGTCAGGGCAATGTTGTCCTCAAAGGACTCGTGCGAGCCGTCGATCATGACGGAGGTGTAGCCCGTGCGGAAAGCCTGCATGCAGCGGTCATAGCCATCGCCGTGATCGAGGTGCAGAGCGACGGGCACGGAAGCGCGCTCGGCAGCGGCCTTCACCATGCCGTAGAAGTAGTCCAGACCAGCGGTCTTGATGGTGCCCGGGGTGGTCTGCATGATGACGGGGGACTTGGTCTCCTCGGCAGCGGCCAGAACGGCCATAACAAACTCGAGGTTCTCGACGTTGAACGCGCCGACGGCGTAGTGGCCGGCCTGAGCGTCCTTGAGCATCTTTTCGGTGGTAACAAGTGCCATGAGCGTTTGCTCCTCTCCCTCGCCCGCATCTGGACATCGGGCGTAGTTGTTCACAAGGCGTTTTACCTTGCGTTTTACTGCGCTCATTGTATGAAATTCAGCGGCTTTGCACGTGCGAGATATTGAGTCCATGCAGGCCAATACAGTCGTTTTTGAAAAGTAAACGGAAGGAATCGGAACCGAGTGGGCGTGTTCGATATTGAATTTTGAGCGTTTAGCGTCTTTCTTTTATAGAAAAGATAAGTAATCGAAAGGTGTTTTCTTACTCAAAAAGAAAATGAACGAAAATAGAGTCAACACAATTCCTGCAAATATAGCCGAGAATGGAGCAAACATGGCCCAAGCTACCAACCGTGCTTTTGCTGACGAGCGCCGTACCGCCATTATGGAAATACTCGAGCATAACGCCTCGGTGCAGGTAGCAGAAATCGCCCAGACCTTTGGCGTGTCCTCCGTCACCGCCCGCGCCGACCTGGACGCGCTCGCCGAGGCAGGCAAGCTGCGTCGCACACATGGTGGTGCCGTATCGCTCCACAAACGCCTGACCGTCTCCACGCAAGATCGCCGCATCAATGTCAACGTCGCCGCCAAGCAGGCCATCGCGCAAAGCGCCATCGAGCTCGTTAATGACGGCGACACGCTGCTCGTCGACTCGGGCACCACGGCGCTCGAATTCGTCCGGCTCCTCGATCAGCGCGACGGCATCACCGTTATCACGGCCGACATTACCATCGCCGATTATATTGACGAGAGCATGCCCTCGGTCGATGTCGTCATGCTGGGCGGGGCACTGCGCAAAGGCCATCGCTATCTGTACGGCCCACTTACCATGCAGGCGCTCCAAATGGTCCACGCCGACCTTGCCGTCATGTGTCCTGGCGCTTTTGTTCCCGGCTGCGGCTTTACGACCGACTTTCCGCAGATGGCCGAGACCAAAGCGGCTATGGTCGGTGCCACCCGTCAAAGCGTCGCCCTCATGGATGCCAGTAAGGTCAACGGACGCGGCATGTACCGTTTTGCCGAGCTTGCCGACGTCGACATCATCGTGATGGACAGCGACCCCGACGCCGCCGTCGCCACCTCAATCGCCGAGGCCGCCGACAGCGCACGTCCAGCCCTCATCATCGCCGGCGCTTAAACAAAAACCACCACAAAGGGCCTGTCCCTTTGTGGTGGTTTTGCCCGTTAAAAGCGAAATATCGCTACTTGGAAAGCTCGTCGGCGAGGGCCTCGATCTGGGCGCGCGATGTGTCGTTGAGCGATCCCAGCACGGTCACCTTGTTCTGCGCCAGGGTGATGTCCTTCATGCCCTCGAGCTCCTTGGTCATAACCTTGGCAGCGGCGGGCGCCCAGGAACCGGCCTCGACGAGCGCCACGGTGCGGTTCTGGTAGGCATGCTCGGCAAGCGTGTGGATAAAGGTGCTCATGAACGGGAAGATCTCGCCCTGATAGGTGATAGAGGCGAGCACCAGGCGGTCATAGCGGAACGCATCCTCAACGGCCTCGGCCATGTCGTCGCGAGCCAGGTCAAAGACGGAAACCTTCTGGCCGCGAGCCTCGAGCGCTGCGGCGAGCTCCTCGACAGCGGCCTTCAGATGGCCGTAGACACTCGCATAGGCAATCGTGATGCCCTCGTCCTCGGGCTGATAGCTCGACCAGGTGTTGTAGGTGTCGAGGTAATAGCCCAGATTCTCGGTAAGGACAGGACCGTGGAGCGGGCAGATGATCTGGATATCCAGATCAGCAGCCTTTTTGAGCACGGCCTGCACGAACTTGCCGAACTTACCGACGATGCCAAAGTAGTAGCGGCGAGCCTCGCAGGCCCAGCCCTCGGGATCCTCGATGTCGTTGGCGCCAAACTTGCCAAAGCCGTCGGCGCTAAAGAGCACCTTGTCGGTGGCCTCATAGGAGAAGAGCACCTCGGGCCAGTGAACATTGGGGGCGCCGATAAAGGTCAGGCTGTGGCCGCCCAGGTCGAGCACATCGCCCTCTTTGACAACCATTTTGCGCTCGGGGAAGTCAGTGCCAAAGTAGTTGACCATCATGCGGAAAGCACCCATGCTGGCCACAATCTGCGCCTGGGGATAGCGCTCCATAAAGGCGGCGATACCGGCGGAGTGATCAGGCTCCATATGATGGATGACCAGGTAGTCGGGCGTACGGCCATCGAGCGCGGCCTCGAGGTTGCCGAGCCACTCGCCGACAAAACCACCGTCGACCGAATCGGCGACAGCGATTTTATCGCCCAAGATAACGTAGCTGTTGTATGCCATACCGTTCTCGGACACATCGTACTGGCCCTCGAACAGGTCAATGTCGTGATCGTCGACGCCAATGTAGCGGATATCCTTGGTGATCTCCATCAGGCAAAGCCTCCTAGATAGACAAAATAACTTGTCTATCATAGCACTTGGCAGCATTCCAACTGTTATCTGCCGGCATCCTTACCGATTGTTATTGAAATACGATAAATCGCCGTTTACCTGCGTAAACTATGAGCATGGCATCGCCGTGCTATGTCGAATAATGAGCTGGCCGGGAATACGGATAGCAACGGTTTTGCCCGCCGTACCCGCCTCGGGAACCGCGTGCTCAAACACCTCGCGTCCACGCTGATGTAAATCGAACCGAACGGTCGTGAGCTCGTTATGCGCGACAAAGTCGTCGAGCGAATCGTCGACGCCCACCACGCTTACGTCCTCGGGCACGCGCAGGCCGCTATCACGCAGCGCGGCAATCGCGCCATTTGCCATCTGGTCGTTTGCCGCATAGATCGCCGTCATGGTGCGATCGTGCTCGGCCAGGTACCTGCCGGCATCGTAGCCGCTGTTGGCAGACCAGTCGCCCTCGAGCGGCGCCTGCGGCTTAATGTGCTTATGCTCGAGCGCATCCTGCCAGCCGGCGCGACGAAATTGCTCGTCGACCGAGAACGACGGGCCGCCAATATAGCGAATTTGCTCGTGCCCCAGCTCAAACAGATGATCCATAAGCAAGAGCGAGCAGCCGTAATGGTCGGAATCGACCGTGGTCACGCGCGGATGCGCGTACATGGTAACAATAACCGTGCCAATGCCCGGCAGCGGATCAAACGTCTCAAAATCGGGCGCCATGCGGCTCATGCCGATGATGATGCCGTCCACCGGCAGCGCAGCCATACGACGCGTGGCCTCGGCAAGCGAAAACTCCTCGGTCTTGGACATCTCGACCAGCGTGATGGCGCAATTATGCTCGCGAGCAGCGCTGGCGATGCCGTCGATCATTGAGAGGTTGCCAAACTTGGTGATATCGTTGACGCACAGACCGACCGAATGGTAACGGCCGTCGCGCAGCGAGCGGCCGGCATAACTCGGACGAAAACCGAGCTCTTGCATAGCGGCCTGCACGCGCTGGCGCGTCTGCTCGTTAACGTTGGGCAAGCCGTTGGCGACGCGCGAAACCGTCTGCTGCGAAACACCGGCAGCGCGGGCGACGTCGGCCATGGAGACCGGACGCGTACCTGTATCGTTGGACGAGTGCCTTGCCACAGAACCACCTTCACCTTTGCGAAATCTGAATAGCGTGCATGCCGACCCAGGCAGAAACACACCCCGCGCCGAAGCCCGCTATCGTCGGACGCATGTTAACGTACTCTACTTTTTCTATCTGCATCTCTTCTGCTTTATAAGTCCATACGGCGGTACCGTTCACGGCTGTAATTCTACCGGCTACCGGATTCTCAAAAAGTGACAAGCGATGTGTTATGAGTACGTTAACATAGCCCGTAACGTGCGGCATCGTGAACACTTGGTTCATGCCGCTTCAAGTTGTTAACGTACTCATAGCGACGCAAAACTCACCCGTGCGCGCCAAGGAAAGGACTCCCATGACCACCCCCGACGAAAAGACACTCACCATGCTCACCAGGCTGTTTGAGGAGGAGTTTGGACCCATCGGCGACCGCCAGGTGCTCTACGTGCACGCACCCGGGCGTTCCGAGATCAGCGGCAATCACACCGATCACGAGGGCGGCCATGTTATCGCCGGCTCGCTCGATGTCGCCGTTGACGGTATCGCCGTGGCGACCGACTCCAACAAGATCCGCGTCGCCGACGAGGGCTATCCTACCTTTGAGATCACGCTCGATACGCTAGATGTTCAGGAGCCCGAGAAGGGCACGTCCGCGAGCCTCGTCCGCGGCATGGCCCACGAAATCGCTGCTCTGGGCGTTGAGCCCCAGGGCTTCGACTTCGCCTTCACCTGCTCCGTCCCCTCGGGCGGCGGCCTTTCCAGCTCTGCCGCCGTCGAGGCGGCGTACGGTCGTGCCATGGAGACGCTCTGGGGCGCACCCGCCATCGAGCCCGTCGCGCTCGCCCAGATGAGCCAGCGCACCGAGAACAACTACTATGGCAAGCCCTGCGGTCTTATGGACCAGGCCGCCGTTTGCTTGGGCGGCCTCGCCTACATGGACTTTGAGGACCAGGCTCAGCCTAAAACCCAGAAGCTCGAACTCAACTTTGAGGATCACGGCTATGCGCTCGTGCTCGTTAAGGTTGGCGCCGACCATGTGGCAGCTACCGACGACTACGCCGCCGTTCCGCGCGAGATGCAGGACATCGCCGCCGAGCTTGGCAAGACACGCCTGTGCGAGGTAAACGTGGCGGATTTTGACGCCAAGCTCCCTGAGCTACGCGCCAAGCTGGGCGACCGTGCCTGCCTGCGCGCCGTTCACTACTGGTACGAGAACGGCCTGGTCGATAAGCGCTGGGCAGCCCTTAGCGCCGGCGACATCGACCAGTTCCTGGTCCTGACGCGCGAGTCCGGTGCCAGCTCCGCCATGTACCTGCAGAATGTCGTCGCCAAACTGGGCTCCGAGCAACCTTCCATGTATGCCTTGGCGCTGGCCGAGCATGTGCTCGACGGCCGCGGCGCCGTCCGCATCCACGGTGGCGGCTTTGGTGGCACCATCCAGGCCTTCGTGCCGCTCGACCTGGTCGACACCTTCATCACCAAGATGAACGGCTGGCTGGGCGAGGGCTCTGCCCGCCACTACGCAATTTCTGACAAGGGGGCTTACGCGGCATGGCTGTAATGACTGATGTGCGCGAGGCCGCGCAGGGCCTGATTGAGTATGCCATCCATCGATCCATGATCGGACAGGATGACCGCATCTGGGCCTACAACACCATTCTCGAGTGCATCGGCGCCACGGGTCCTGCGCTCGACATGGCTTGGGCGATGCAGAACGAGAAGCTCTCGCTCTTGCACCCCGATATGCTCCCCAATTTTGACCTGGAGGGCACGCTTGCCGCGCTTTCCGAGGACGCCGTTGCCAACGGCGCTGCCGAGGACACGGCGTCGGGCCGCGACCGCATCGCCATGCGCATCATGGGCGCGCTCATGCCGAGGCCTTCGGTTGTAAACGAGGAGTTCAACGGACGCATGGGCGTCAACGAGCCCCGCGCCGCGACCGACTGGTTCTATGGTCTGTGCTGTGACGCCGGTTACGTGCGCCGCGCCGCCATCGCGCGCAATATCAAATGGAGTACCCCCACCAACTGGGGCGACCTGGAAATCACCATTAACCTGTCGAAGCCCGAGAAGGACCCGCGCGACATTGCCGCGGCCGGCGCCGCAAAGAACACGGGCGAGAAGTATCCCGCCTGTCAACTGTGCATCGAGAACGAGGGCTACCCTGGACGCTCCGCCGCAGCCGACGGCGGCGCCCATCCCGCTCGCCAGAACCTGCGCGTCATACCCATCCAGCTCAACGGCGAGCGCTGGGGCTTCCAGTACAGCCCGTACGCGTACTTTAACGAGCACTGCATTGCTATGAGCTCCGAGCATCGCCCGATGCACGTCGACCGTAAGGGACTGACCTGCCTGCTCGATTTTGTGGACCTGTTCCCGCACTACTTTATTGGCTCCAACGCCGACCTGCCCATCGTGGGCGGCTCGATTCTGTCGCACGACCACTTCCAGGGCGGCGCGCACGAGTTCCCCATGATGCATGCCGCCGAGGTCTCGCAGTTTAACGTGCCCGGCTTTGACCAGGTCAGCGGCACCGTGTTGCAGTGGCCGCTTTCGGTGCTGAGACTGCGCTCGCACGACCGCGCCCAGCTGCTCGACGCCGCCGAGAAGATTATCCTCGCCTGGCGCGAGTGGACCGATGAGTCTGTGGGCGTCATCGCACACACGGCCGACGGCGTGGCCCACAACACCGTGACGCCCGTCATCCGCCGCGTCGACTCTCGCGGCAATGCCGGCGGCGCGATCTACGAGGCCTACCTAGCGCTTCGCTGCAACATCACAACCGACGAGCATCCGCTGGGCGTATTTCACCCGCATGCCGAGTACCACCACATCAAGAAAGAGAACATCGGCCTGATCGAGGTCATGGGCCTGGCCATTTTGCCGCCGCGCCTGGTTCCCGAGCTTGGCGCTGTCCGCGAGCACCTGCTGGCGGCCAAGGTCGATGCCAGCTACGATCTTGCCAGCGCGCTCGAGGGCGACGACCTTTGCCGCAGCCACGCCGCATGGGCCGAGGACGTCTTTGCCCGTCGCGCCGACGAGCTTACGGCGGATAGCGCCATCGATATCCTGCACGAGGAGGTCGGCATGGTGTTTGGCCACGTGCTCGACAACGCCGGCGTCTTTAAATGGGACGAGGCCGGTCGCGCCGCCCAGCAGCGCTTTATCGACTCGCTGTAATGATCCCTTGGGAACGGAGGAAAACGGATCATTTCGTCTTCAAGACAACGGCGCCCGCCGGCAACATCGCCGGCGGGCGCCGTTTTTGGTGCAAGGGCAGCTAATTTGGGACGGGGCTATTTTGACTACTTTGCATCTAGAAGTAGTCAAAATAGCCCCGTCCCAAATTAGCTGCCTCTCATGAGAGTGGAAAATCTCCCACTCTAAGCCCGCTTGCGAGCCCAAAATGGGAGATTATCCACTCTCGTTTTGTTCGGTACGCCGTAACTCTAAAGTTCGGTTACCTCTACGCTGTTGTAGACCTCGTCCCAGCGGTCCATGACCAGGTGGCCGGTCTTGGGATCCATGGCGTTGAGCTTGCCGCAGGTATTGGCGGTCTTGAGCACCGTGACGTCGTCGGCACCAGCAGCAATGGCATGCGCAAAACCGGCGATGGTCGAGTCACCGGAACCCGTCGCGTTCACAGCCGCAATCGCGGGCGTCTTGGCGCGGAACGCGCGGCCCTCATGGAAGCCCACCGAACCGGCAGCGCCCATCGAAACGACGACCCAGGGGATACCGGCAAAACGGTCATCGGCGGCTAGCGCCTCGCGCAGGGCATCGACATCATCGGTCGTAAAGGACGTACCCAGCAGGCCGTTAATCTCGGTCAGGTTGGGCTTTACGAGCTCGGGCTTAGCTTCGGACTCCAGCGCGGCCTCCAGCGATGCACCCGAGGTGTCGAGTAGCACCTTGGCGCCCGCCTCCTCGGCGATCTTGACGAGCTCGGCATAGTAGCCGGCATCGACGCCGCGCGGCAGCGAGCCCGAAAGCGTCACAACGTCCGCCTTCGCTGCAAGCTCGGCGAACTTGGCCGTAAAGGCCTCGAGCTCGGCCGGGGCGATCTGCGGGCCGCTCTCCAAAAGCTCGGTCTGATTACCCTCGTGCAGAATATTCAGGCAAATGCGCGTCTCGCCGGCAATGGGCACAAAGTCGTTCTTGACGCCGTCGGCATCCATGAGCTCGGCCATATAGGCACCCATGTGACCGCCAAGCAGGCCAGTCGCGAGCACGTCGTCGCCCAGCTGCAGCAGCACACGGCTCACGTTGAGGCCCTTGCCGCCAGCGGTCTTTTCGGGCGTCACGCGGTTAACATCGTCGATGACCAGCTTATCGATCTGATAGCGCGTATCAATCGACGGGTTCATGGTAACAGTCAGAATCATATTGAACTCCTGTTTCCGGGGCACGACACGCGCGACCCCAAACATACGATAGCTCGTTAAAGGATCTCGATCTCAAAGCCGCGGGTGACGGTCTCCCCCGGCTTGGCCACCAGGCAGCCGCGCTTGTGCTCCAGAATATCGTCCTCGTCGGAGCAGGTGGACAGGCCGCCCCACGGTTCCACGGCCACAAAGTCACCCTCGGGCTTGCTCCACACAATCAGGTACGGCATATCGGGGAACGTCAGGCGCACGCCCTTGTCCTCGGTCTTCTTGGTCAGCGTAACCACGCGGCTCTCGAGCACGTCAAAGATGGTCTCCGCGAAGTCAAAGAGTTCGTGGGTCAGCGGCAGGTCATGGCCAACCATCGGGTTCTTGCTGCGATGCTCAACATCAATCAGGCCCGTCGAGGGAACGGCAGTGCAGAGGTCGGTGGCCTCACGCTGCTCAAAACGAAGCTCGTAGTCGTCATAGGACTCGCCCTCGTCGAGCGGGCACTTAAAGCCGGGGTGACCGCCCACAAAGAACGGCATGTCCTCGGTGCCCTCATTGGTCACCTCGTACGACACGGCAACCTTTTCCGAATCGATCGTGTAACGAGCAACGATCTTAAACGGATACGGGTACTGCTCGAGCAACTCGGCATGGTCGGCAGAGCTTAAGCTCAGCGCAACCATGTTGTCGCTCTGTTCCTCGAGCTTCCACTCCTGCTTGCGCGCAAAGCCGTGGCGGGCGAGCTTTACCTCGCGGCCGCCCATGGTCATTGCGTGGCCGTCACGAAGGCCACCGCAGATCGGGAAGCAAATGGGGGCCTGGCCCGACCAGACTGCCGGATCACCCTGCCACAGGTACTCACGGCCGTTGGCCGCAATAGAAGTGAACGACCCGCCCGCCGTGCTCAGTGCCACGCGGATAGAACCGTTATCAAGAACAAACTCCATAGGAGCCTTCCCTTTCTTACGACAGCCCACCAAGTCAATAGGGCTGATAGAAAACCGGCCCGCGCCCCCTCACAGAAACGCGAGCCGTCAATTGAAAAGCTGCAGAATGCCGGGTACCGCCAAGAGCGAAGCACTCAAGCCAAGCAAGCAAACGTGTTATCGGAGCAGCTCGCCGAACCAGAACGCTTCGCAACAACAGCGGTAACCCCACAGGTACCCCCAACGTCAGCGAGCGGCGATCAGGTGCCCCAGGTCGCCGCGAAAGAGGAGCGACGCGTACTTCATGTACGCGAGCGACGGTTTGAGCGACGAGATGGGGTGCCTGAACGCCGCGCAGCGTCGACCCGTTACGCGGTTTGGTAAAACCGCGTAACCCAATTAGTCGTGGTATTCGCCGCGGTCCCACTTCTCGAGGAACTCGTCAAAGAAGTGTGGGTCAGCCTGAGCCTCGGCGTCGGCCTTATTGCAAGCATCGATCTTGGCGATCAGGGCATCGTGCTCGGGGGTCTTCTCGTAAGGCTCCTCCAGGAAGGCAAGCATGATGTCGGCCATCAGGAACTCGCCGGTGATCTTGCCACCAAAGCCCACGATGTTGGCGTTGAGCTCACGACGGGCATACAGGGCAGAGGTCATGTCGCGAACCAGGGCGCAGCGGGCGCCGGGAACCTTGTTGACGGCGTTGGTGATGCCAATGCCGGTGCCGCACAGGGCCACGCCAAAGTCGGCCTTGCCGCTGGCAACAGCCTCGCCCACGGCCTTGCCGTAGATGGGATAGTGCGTACGGGTGTGGCTGTAGGTGCCGCAGTCGAGCACCTTGTAGCCAGCCTGCTCCAGGCGGTCGGCCAGATAGATCTTCTCGTCCGTAACGATATGGTCGCAACCGATTGCGATGGTCTTCTTCATCAGAACGTCCTTTCGTCTGAATTCACAAGTTGAGGTAGAAGTTCGAGTTCTCGGTGGCTCTCGTTAGGCCATCTTGTTGAGCATGTCGACACGGATCTGGTGACGGCCGCCGGCGTACTGTGCACGCAGGAACTCGCGGGCGATCTTCTTGGCGACCTCGGTGCCCACAACGCCCGGGCCCATGGTGACCATGCGCGAGCCGTTGTGCTCGCGGGTCATGTAGGCGGAACGCTCGTCGGAAATGTTAGCGACGACCATGCCCTTGATCTTGACGGCGGCCATATAGGAGCCAACACCGTACTTATCGAATGCGAAGCCCTGGGAATCCTTGTGCTCCAGCAGGTCCTTGGCAACGGCGGTCGCGGAATCGACAAAGTCCGCGGCAGGGGTCTCGGAATAGTCGACGACCTCGTGACCATCGGCGATGAGCATCTCCTTGATGGATTCCTTCATCGACATACCGTCGGCATCGGAAGCGATTACAACCCTCATGACATCCTCCTTGAGAGATACGCAGGTGCGTAGTTTCTGTTTGGAAGTGTTGAATCTCGTTCAGGTCCGGGCATCTGAATGTGCGATTCTTCACTGTTCATGTTTATTTGAACACATTCGAACAGTAACTGCAACAACTTTTTGTTTATCTTTGTTCTTTTTTGAACAAATACCGTTCACGGATGATTGCTGACCGTTTGGGCCGGGCGCGGGCGTAGCGACCATGTGTTCAACAAACAAAAGGGCGGCCGAGAACGTGTCTCGGCCGCCCTTCGGCGGTATTCCCCGGTATATACAGCTGTTTTAGCTACTAGGACTGCCCGCCCTTCTTGGCATGCTTGGACGGAGTGCCCAGAAAGCGGCCCGTCAAATAATTCGTCGGCCCGGAAATATCAATCCCCAGCAGTGTGTGCCCCAGCCACAAAAACGCCGCGAGCACCAGCAATGGGATAACGCACGAGGTCACTATCATCACAATGACGCCTTCGATCAGATCGGTCACCTGCTGCACAATCTCATCGGTCATCTGCTTGGCGCCGCTGGTCACCGTCGTGACGAGACCCGAGGCACCGTCGGCAAGCTGTTCAAGCACGTTCTTGGACTCTGCGGACTCAGTCTTTTTCTTGTTTGCTTTGGAGCTATCGCTATCTGCCGCACTCGCAGCGTCAGTCGCCTTTTGCTCGGCCGCCTCGATGCTCACTCGATACGTTTCATCAACCTTCTGCGACACCCATACGCTCGCGGGCACCAACACCATGCTAATTATGGCGACCACCAGCACACGCGTTGCCACGCGACGAATGACCGTGCTCGTGCTCCAGCGTCCGTGAATGCCAAGCGACGCTGCAAAGAGCACCAGCGCAAACGGGATCAGGATGCCCAGGCCAACCGACCACAAAATCGTGAGTAAATATTTCTCTAGGTATAGCACGGCAAGCACGATACCAAGATTACCCGAAAGCTGTGCGAGCTGCTCGGCAACCGGCGTTCCCGTATCGCCCGGCAGCGCAGTGATACCCGCAGATAGGGCGACGCACGAGGTCGTGAGCGCCAATACATTGCCCTTCTTTTGATCGATGACCTCGATGGTAGAGTCCCAAGTCTTGGTATCGGCAAAATGCGGACGAGCCACAAAACCAGACAGAAGCGCCAGTACCACGAGCGCAACGATAAAGCCAATCTGTAGCTTTTTGTTTGCGCACACGACATCGGATAGGCTGGGCTGCAGCTCGGTCACCGTTGTTTGCTCGGTTATCTGGACAGGACGCCCATGAGCCATCTCGCCCGCGTCTCTCTTTTGAATCGATCCGTTGTCCGGCATTTGGATACCTCCTCATTCCGGCCTGTATTGCGGATGGAAGTATACCCACCCAGCGAAAAACCGAACGGGAGGAGGCGCAACGGGCTGCCGCATGACCTGCCCGCCATGAAATGGGCCCATCTACTACGTTTAACTGCCCATCCCCGACCATGCCCCGTGGCGTAAAAACAAAACCACAGGTAGAACGCCTGCAGTTTTTCATGAAACGCAGGTATGGACGGGGGTATCGGGTTAAACGTAGTAGATGCGCCAGTTTCGTGGCGACGCTGCCAACCGATCCCCTGGGGACGGAGGAGAACGGATCATTTTGGGCCGTCAGCCCCTATTTCACCGCAACTTGGAGGAGGACAGAAAAAGCCCTGCTGCGGGTAGCGGCAGGACTTTTGGAAGGGGCTTGGTTGTGCGGACTCGTTAGGCGAGCTTGGCCTCGAGCTCGGCGATGCGCTTGTAGGCATCGATGGTAAAGCGGGCCTGCTTCTCCAAGATCATAGTGGTCATGAGGGTGTCCTGAGCGTGAGCCATGATGAAGGTCATCTCCATCTCGCCGCCGCCGGCCTCCTGCGAAAGCAGCTTGGTCTGCGTGTCGTGGGCGCCGATAAGTGCATCGCTGGCATCCTTGTGCAGCTGTTCGGCCTTCTCAAAGTCACCCTCGCGAGCAGCATCGAGCGCTGCAAGCAGATCGGTCTGGGCGTCACCTGCGTATGCGACAATCTCGAATCCAACCATCGAGATTTCTTCTTTGGTTGCCATATTGCGTTCCTTTCACATATGAACCAATGGAGAGCATCGCGTCCGGGCATGCGCGCTGCGCTGTGTATGACAGAAACAATAACATTCAAACAAAAAAGAACAGCGCAAAACGTAATTTCAAGCTATGAACGGTCAATTTTTGCCCGTGAACGGTTTCCAAACCATTTCGAACAATATCAAACATGATTAACGGAAACCCAAACAGGACCGCGCCCTAACGCAAATCGTGCACCGTATCGCCCTCTACGAGCACGCCGGGGATCAGCATGTGCTCCACGCCAGACGCAACTCCCTCGGCGCCGGCGATCTTGTCGACTGCCCACATGCCGACACGCTTGTTGTCAAAGCGCACGGTGGTCAGGCGACGATCGGGCACGATGTCGCCCAGACTATCATCAACCCCCACCACGCTCACGTCCTCGGGCACACGCCTTCCGCGCGACTCGAGTCCGCGAATGCAGCCGTAGGCCATAGCGTCATTGGAGGCATAAATGGCAGTACAGGTCGGATCGTCCGCCAGAGCCTGGCCTGCGGCATATCCACTCCGCGCCGTCCAGTCGCCACGGATGAGTCGCGGCAGCTCAATACCATGCGCGCGCAATGTCTCGCGCCAGCCCTCCTCGCGCTGCATGCCCGAAAGCGAGCGTTCGGGACACGAGATAAAGTGCACGGTCTTGTGCCCCTGCCCCAGCAAGTACTCGACAACCTGGCGCGAACAATCGAACTGATCGTTATCGACCGTCGAGCACAGCGGGTGCTCCAGCATGGTAACGAGCACCGTCTGCATACCAGGCAGCGGCTCAAAGGTGCCAAAGTCCGCCGGCATGCGATTCATGATTACGACCATGCCATCCACCGGCAGTGCGCTCATGCGCGACGATGCGCTCTCGAGGGTATACGGATGTCCATCTA
Organism: Collinsella sp. HCP3S3_E5; assembly: GCF_052067635.1. NCBI lineage: Bacteria > Bacillati > Actinomycetota > Coriobacteriia > Coriobacteriales > Coriobacteriaceae > Collinsella > Collinsella sp. HCP3S3_E5. The sequence continues at coordinate 77,930 of NZ_JBQHQF010000001.1, forward strand.
CTTTAGTGAGGGTAATGGCGTAGCCGTGCTTATCGGCGGCGGCGGCAAAGCCCTCCATACGGTCGAGGTTGCCGGTACCGGTAATGTTGAACATGGCGACGCCGACGGTCTTAAACTTGCCGCGGCGCAGCGATCGACCGGCAAAATTGGGGCGATACCCCAGCTCGCGCATGGCGGCACGCACGCGCTCCTTGGTCTCGGGGCGCACGCTGGGTGAATCGTGGACGGTGCGCGAGACCGTCTGTTCTGAGACGCCCGCGAGGAGCGCCACATCCTTAACGGAAACCGATTTTTTAACAGCGGCCATAGGTCGATCTTTCTATGTCAACGATGCCATTGGTGGCACCCTACGCAGTCAAATGAAACGTCTTCAAGTATATCTAACGCCTCCCCCACCATACGCTCACCACCCAAAACCTACCGTTCACCGACATTTTTGCTTCCCCGAACGGCTTTTATCGCCCAAATGTTAACGTTGCCATTGCGCAAACACAGAGCCACCGGGCGGCTCAAACGTTTACGCGCAAGAAATCGACGGTCCGCAGGCACAGGGGCCATCGGTTCGCGTCTTATTTTGTGTCACAAAATGGCAACGTCAACATTTTGGCAACCAAACGTCAAAAGCTACCATCGTTGCTAACCCACCGACTCTTAGGAGCTTTGCATGGAGCAACTCATCGCCACCATCGAAAAGGGCCAGCCCTTTTTCAACGCGATCGCCCGCAACAAGTACCTCAAGGCGATCCGCGACGGTTTTATCTCCGTCATCCCCATCATCATCTTCTCGTCCATCTTCTGCCTGGTAGCCTCGGTCCCCAACATCTGGGGTTTCTACTGGCCCGATGACATCAACAACGCCCTGTGGAAGTGCTACAACTACTCCATGGGCATCCTGGCCATCGCCTGCGCCGCTACCACGGCCAAGCATTTCGCCGACGCCCAGAACCGCGATCTGCCCAAGAATAACCAGATCAACTTTATCTCGTGCATGTGCGCGGCCATCATCGGCTTCTTGCTCCTTTCGAGCGACACCATCGCCACGGATGCCGCCAGTGGCTTCAACACCACCTACCTTGGTTCCAAGGGCCTGCTGACCGCCTTCATCGCTGCGTTTGTGACCGGCATCATCTACAAGTTCTTTATCAAGCGCAACATCACCGTCAAGATGCCCGAGCAGGTTCCGCCCAACATCTCGCAGACCTTTAAGGACATCATCCCCTTCTCCGTCTGCATCGCCGTCTTTTGGGTCTTTGACATCGTCTTCCGCGCTGCCTTTGGCTTCTGCTTTGCCCAGGGCGTCATCCAGGTGTTCCAGCCCCTGTTCACCGCTGCCGACGGCTACATCGGCCTTGCTGTGATTTACGGCGCCATGAGCCTGTTCTGGTTCGTGGGCGTCCACGGCCCCTCGATCGTCGAGCCCGCCATCGCCGCCGCCCTCGTTGCCAACATGACCGACAACCTGGCTGCGTTCCAGGCCGGCCAGCACGCTTCCGCTGTCCTGACCCAGGGTGCCCAGTACTTCGTCGTCTGCATGGGCGGCACCGGCGCCACGCTCGTCCTGGTCTTTATGTTCTGCTTCCTGGCCAAGTCCCAGGAGATGCGCGCTGTCGGTAAGGCCGCCATCGTCCCCGTGTGCTTTGCCGTCAACGAGCCGCTGCTGTTCGCCGCGCCTATCGTGCTCAACCCCGTCTTCTTTGTCCCGTTTGTCTTTGCCCCGATCGCCAACATCTGGATCCTCAAGATCTTTATCGACTTCTTGGGCATGAACGGCTTTATGTACACCCTGCCTTGGACCGTCCCCGGCCCCATCGGCACCATCATGGGCCTGGGCTTCCAGCCGCTCGCCTTTGTGATGCTCGCCCTTATCCTGGTCGTCGACTTCGTTCTGTACTATCCGTTCTTCCGTGCCTATGACGCCCAGAAGTGCGCCGAGGAGGCCGAGATTTCCCAGGAGGAGCTCGCCGCCAAGAACGCCGAGAAGGCCGCCAAGCTCAACGATGCCTTCCAGGGCAAGGCCGACGCCAAGAGCGTTGCCGCCGGCGCTGCTGCCGAGGCCGTGGAAGCCGGCGCTCCCGCCGCTTCCGCAGCACCCGCTGCCGAGGCAACGGCCACCAGCGACCTCAACGGCAAACGCGTGCTCGTGCTCTGCCAGGGTGGCGGTACCTCGGGCCTGCTCGCCAACGCGCTGGCCAAGGCCGCCAAGGAGCGCGGCATCAATCTTGAAACCGCTGCCGAGGCCTATGGCAACCACGTGGACATGCTCCCCGACTTCGATCTGGTCGTCCTGGCCCCGCAAGCCGCAAGCTACCTGGCCGACCTGCAGAAGGACTGCGAGCGCGTGGGCAACAAGTGCGTCGCCTGCCGCGGTAAGCAGTACATTGAGCTTTCCCAGAACGGCGATAAGTCTCTCGCCTTCGTAAGCGAGCAACTCTCGAAGTAAGTAACGCACAGGGCCAGCCGACCATCCAAGACCGGCTGGCCCTTCGATTTAGACGATTGGATCATCATGTCCGTTAACCCTGCTAGCGTCACCAACCCGCCTGCGCAGTTTCCCGAGGACTTTGTCTTTGGCGGCGCCACTGCTGCCTACCAGGTAGAGGGCGAGACCCGCACCCACGGTAAAGGCAAGGTTGCCTGGGACGACTTCCTGGAGGCCCAGGGGCGCTTTTCCCCCGATCCCGCTTCGGACTTCTACAACCAGTACCCCGTCGATCTGGAGCTGTGCGAGGAGTTCGGCATCAACGGCATTCGCCTCTCCATTGCCTGGAGCCGCATCTTCCCCAACGGCACCGGCGAGATCAACCCCGAGGGCGTGCAGTTCTACCACGATCTCTTCGCCGAGTGCCACAAGCACCACGTTGAGCCGTTTGTCACGCTGCATCACTTCGACACGCCGCTTGCCCTCTTTGAGAAGGGCGACTTCCTCAACCGCGAGACCATCGATGCCTTTGTGGACTTTGCCACCTTCTGCTTTAAGGAGTACGCCGACCAGGTGACCTACTGGTTCACCTTTAACGAGATCTGGGCCGATGCCTCCAACACCTACATCGAGGGCACCTTCCCCGGCGGCGTCAAGGCGCATCTGGCCGAGGCTTTCCAGTGCGAGCACAACATGATGCTCGCCCACGCCAAGGCCGTACTGGCCTTCCACAACGGCGGTTTTAAGGGCAAAATCGGCGTCATTCAGTCGTTGGAGTTTAAGTATCCGCTCAACGAGAACGACCCCGCCGACATCAAAGCCGCCAACAACGAGCACGTGTTGCAGAACCAGTTCTTGCTCGACGCCACCTTCCGCGGCGACTACGCGCCCGACACCCTCGAGTGCGCCAACCGTCTGGCTGCCGTCTCGGGCGGCACCATCGAGATCCTGGACGAGGACCTCGAGATTATGCGCGAGGCCGCGCTCTACAACGACTACCTGGGCGTCAACAACTACCAGTGCCGCTTCTTGAAGGCTTACGACGGCGAGAACGACCTGCACCACAACGGTACGGGCGAGAAGGGCACCGGCCGCTGGCGCGTTAAGGGTATTGGCGAGCACGTGAACAAGCCTGGCATCCCCACCACCGACTGGGACTGGATCATCTATCCCGAGGGCCTGTTCGATCTGCTCGTCTACATTAAGCAGCGCTACCCCAACTACAAGCAGATCTTCATTACAGAAAACGGCATGGGCTACAAGGATCCCTACAAGGACGGTTTTGTGGACGACCAGCCGCGCATCGACTACATCGAGCAGCACTTGCGCTGGCTGCTCAAGGCCATGGAGGTGGGCGTCAACGTGGGCGGCTACTTCCTGTGGAGTCTGCAGGATCAGTTCTCCTGGACCAATGGTTACAACAAGCGCTATGGCTTCTTCTACGTTGACTTTGAAACCCAGAAGCGCACGCCCAAGGCAAGCGCCTACTGGTACAAGCACGTGGCGCAGACCCGTCGTCTGGACTAGCGGCTGGCGACCAGCGGAATTGCCCCGCTTACATAACCTGTCCCCATTTCTCAGCCGGGGGTGGCACGTCACACGGCGCGCCGCCCCCGGCCTTTTGTTTTTGTTCGGCTGGGGGCCGTTTGTCTCGATCTGTAACATCTAGCCGAGTTTTTGGTCCCTAGCTGTTACAAATCAAGACAAACCGGGAAGACGGGGCCGAATTGTCTAAATCTGTAACACTAAAACCGGTTTTGGACGTCTGGTTGTTACAGATTGAGATAAACGCACAGGACAATCCTCTCAATCTCGATCTGTAACATCTAGCCGAGTATTTCGGTCCTAACTGTTACAGATTGAGATGAACGAGCCGAGCACGTCTACGCCCGCAGGTCTTTCACGCTGGAACGCTCGATCAGCACGCCCGACACAAGCGTACGGCTTCTGGAGCTCGGAGCCTCAAGGCCTGCGACGACCTCGTTAAGCGCACGGATGCCCAGCTCGCGGTGGCGAAACTTCACCGACGTCAGAATCGAGTTGGGAATCGTCTTGTAGAGCTCATCGTCGAAGCCGATCACGGACACGTCGTCGGGCACACTGAGCCCTTTGTCACGTAGAGCCATCATCACGCCGTTTGCCATGCAGTCGTTAGCGGCGAGGACCGCCGTGCAATCGGGCTTATCGGCAAGCACAAGGCCCGCGGCATAGCCACTATCCGCATTCCAATCGCCTTGCAGAGGCTCGGGCGGCTCAATGCCACGCGCCTCGAGTGCCGCACGCCAACCTTTCATACGACACTGGCTCGACAGCGCCTCTTTCTTACCAGAAACGAAATATACGTTCTTGTGCCCACGATTTAAGAAGTACTCGCACGCCATGCGCGCGCCGTCCTCTTGGTCGTCACTAACGGTAGAGCAGGTAGGATGCTCCATCGGTGTGATAATCACCGTCTTGAGGTCTTTCGGCGCCTCAAAGGTATCAAAGTCATCGACCATCTGACGCAGGTTGAAGATCATGCCGTCGACGGGAAGCTGCGACATCCTGCGCGCCGCTTCGGCAAGGGTCATCTTCTCCCCCGCCCGCTTTTTGATCATCGTGAGAGCAAAGCCGCGTTCTTCGGCGGCATCTGCGATACCGTCAATCATGTCCACGGCGCCGCCCGACAAGTGGAACAGCACCACGCCGATGCACCCGTAACGGCCCAGCTTGAGCGAACGCGCGGCGAAGTTGGTTCGAAACCCGAGCGCCTCCATTGCGGAATGGACCTTATCGCGTGTCGACTCTCGTACGCTATCGGGCTCGTTGATCACGCGCGAAACCGTCTTGAGAGAAACGCCCGCGGCAATCGCCACATCGTTCATCGAGACATTCTTCTTGTCCATCGTTGCCACTTCTTCTCCACTCGGTTCTATATCGCTTGTTTTTTTGCGTTCTAGCATACACTACCTGCCCGACTGACAAATCAGCCGTTTATCGGACGATATCGACCGTTCACCTGTAAATCCTTGTTGCTCTTCCAAAAATGTCTTACGTTGTCATTAACGAAATGACAACGTTGTCATTTCGTTAATGCCTTCCTTAAGCAGGAAGGTTTCCGGGCAGTCCTAACCATCCATCGACGACCAGTTCCATCCACGTGCATCGCGCATCGAGCAGAAAAGGAGCTCTATGGACGCCATCGTAAAGATGCTCGAAAAGCATCAACCGTTCTTTGAGAAAATCTCGAGAAACATCTACCTCCAGGCCATTAAGGACGGATTCCTTGGGTGCATGCCCATCGTCCTCACCTCTTCGATCTTCCTGCTGATCGCCACCCTTCCCGGCGTAGTTGGCATCACGCTGCCCCAGCCGCTCATCGACTGGTGCAACAAGCTGTATAACTTCACCATGGGCGTCATGGGCATCATGGTTGCCGGCACCACTGCCAAGAACTTTACGGCCTCCATGAACCGTCGCATGCCCGCCGGCAAAGTGCTCAACGACGGCTCCACCATGGTGGCCGCCCAGTGCAGCATGCTGCTGCTCGCCGTTACGCAGTTCACCACCAAGCTCGACGGCTCCGAGCTTTCGGTCTTCGATTGCACCAGCATGGGTACGCGCGGTCTGTTCTCGGCCTATATCGCCGCGTTCATTACCGTGTGGGTCTATAAGTTCTGCGTCTCGCGCGATCTGACCATTAAGCTGCCCAAGGAGGTTCCGGGCGCCATCGCTCAGAACTTCCGCGACATCATCCCCTTTGGCGGCGCCGTCATCATCTGCGGCATCATCGATGTCGTCGTGCGCAACCTCATGGGCGTTCCGTTCTCCGAGCTGCTCATCAAACTGCTCTCCCCGCTCTTTACCGCTGCAGAAACCTATCCTGGCCTTATCCTTATCCAGGCAGCCACCGCGTTCTTCTGGTTCATCGGTGTCCATGGTCCTTCGATTGTCCAGCCGGGCATCGACCCTATCCGTCTTGCCAACCAGGCCGAGAACCTGCAGGTTCTGCTGGCCGGTGGTCACCCTGCCCACTCCCTCACCTTTAACATGTCGCTCGTGGGTGAGTTCGGAGGCACCGGCGCCACGTTCATCGTGCCGCTTCTGCTGATTCTCTTTATGAAGTCCAAGCAGCTCAAAGCCGTCGGTAAGGCCTCGATCGTACCGGTCGCCTTTGCTGTCAACGAGCCGCTGCTCTTTGGCGCGCCCATGATCCTCAACCCCTACATGCTCATCCCCTTTGTTGCTGCCGGCTGCGTCAACGTAAGTGTTGCCAAGTTCTTTATCGATAACGTGGGTATGAACGGCTTCTCCTTCGTGGTGCCTTGGGCTACCCCTGCCCCCATCGGCATCTTCATCACCACGAACTTCCAGCTCATCGCCCTGGTATTTGTCGCGATCATCATCTTGCTGGACGCCATCATCTACCTGCCGTTCTTGAAGGCATACGATAAGCTGCTCTGCGACCAGGAGGCAGAGCGCGCCGCCGAGCTGGGTCTTGAGTCCGATGGTGCTGCCACCATCGCCGCCAGCACCTCCGCGCCCGCTGTCGAGCAGGCTACCGCTTCCGTCGAGCCGACCGCCGCTGCCGGCGACAGCGAGCCTGTCGCCGATCAGCCCGAGCCCGTCGTCAAAGCATCCGCTAAGAAGGATGTCGACGGTCTGAAGGTCCTCGTCCTGTGCGCCGGTGCCGGCACCTCTGCCATGCTTGCCAACGCCATCAAGGAAGGTGCTGCGCAGACCGGAGAGAACATCGCTTCCTCTGCCGGCGCTTATGGCCAGCACACTGCCATCATGGATCAGTACGACGTTATCGTGCTTGCCCCGCAGGTTCGTAGCTACTACAACGACATGAAGGCCGACACCGATCGTCTGGGCATTAAGCTGCTCGCCCCGCGCGGCAAGGAATATATCGACCTTACCCGCGACCCCGCTGGCGCCATCAAGTGGCTCCGCGAGAACCTCGACTAGCTCCTCCCTCTGTTGGTGCCCGGATCCCCAGTTCGGGCACCTCTCCCTATTCGTACCCCACAGAAAGGATGCCTCATGACCAACCCCATGCAGTTCCCCGACGGCTTTGTGTTTGGCGGCGCCACCGCTGCTTACCAGGTTGAGGGCGAGACCCGTACGCACGGCAAGGGCAAAGTGCCCTGGGACGATTTCCTGGCTGCTCAGGGTCGCTTCTCCCCCGATCCTGCAAGCGACTTCTACAACAAGTACCCGGTCGATATCGACCTGTGCCAGCGCTTCGGCATCAACGGTATCCGCGTCTCCATCGCTTGGAGCCGCATCTTCCCCAACGGTACTGGCGAGATTAACCCCGAGGGTGTTGCCTTCTATCACGAGCTCTTTGCCACCTGCAACAAAGCTGGCGTTATCCCCTATGTCACGCTCGATCACTTCGATACGCCCGAGGCCTTTTACCAGAACGGCGGCGAGGGTTTCCTGACGCGCACGACGATCGACGCCTTTGTCGAGTACGCCAAGTTCTGCTTTGCCGAGTTCACCGAGGTCAAGCACTGGTTCACGTTTAACGAGATTCCCGCAACCGCCGAGGGCAGCTTTATCGTCGGCAACTGGCCGCACGGCGAGAAGTACCGCCTGGACAAGGCCTTCCAGCTCATGCACAACATGATGGTGGCCCACGCCAAGGCTGTCGTCGCCTTCCATGAGGGCGGCTTTGAGGGCGAGATCGGCATTGTCCAGAACCTGGAGCCCAAGTATCCCCTCGATCCCAACAGCGCTGCCGACTGCGAGGCCGCCCGCATGGCCGACGTCATCAACAACCGCTGGGTGCTCGACGCCACCTTCCGCGGCCACTATGCAGCCGACACCATGGAAGCCGCAACCAAGCTGGCCCATATCGCCGGCGGCGAGCTCGACGTCCGCGACGAGGACATCGCCGCGCTGACCGCGGCGCTCCCCTACAACGATTGCCTGGGCGTCAACACCTACAAGTGCCAGTTCCTGCGTGCCGCCGAGGGCGAAAACGACATCAACCACAATGGCACCGGCGACAAGGGCTCCTCGCGCTGGTTCCTCAAGGGCGTGGGCGAGTCATGCGTGCGCGAAGGCGTACCCACCACCGATTGGGACTGGATTATCTATCCCGAGGGCCTCTACGACCTGCTGCTCCGCATTAAGAACGATTACCCCAACTACAAGAAGATCTACATCACCGAGAACGGCATGGGCTATAAGGACGACTTCGAGGACGGCTTTATCGACGACGCCCCTCGCATCGACTACATGCGTCAGCATCTCGCATGGATCCTCAAGGCGATCGACGGCGGCGTAAACGTCGACGGTTACTTTGTGTGGTCGCTGCAGGACCAGTTCTCCTGGACCAACGGCTACAACAAGCGCTACGGCCTGTTCTACATCGACTTTGAGACCCAGAAGCGCTATCCCAAGGCGAGCGCGTACTGGTACAAGAACGTCGCGGAGACCGGCCTGCTCATGGCCTAGTTTTCGCCGCATACCCCCTGTCGGCCGCATACGAATCCCTCCACGGGTTCGCATGCGGCCTCTTTTGTTTTGGCGCGGCCCGAGCAGGTCGTTTGTCTCGATTTGTAACATCTAGCCGAATATTTCGGCCCTAGCTGTTACAGATCAAGACAAACAGAACGCCCGAGCAGAAATATCTCAATCTGTAACATCTAACTCGCTTTTAACCGTCTAACTGTTACAGATCAAGACAAAGGTGATGGCTGGATAGACAAAATCTCGATCTGTAACACCTAGTCGAGTTTTTGGGTCCTAGCTGTTACAGATTGAGACAAACGGAATAGGCCGGGCCAAAAATCTCAATCTGTAACATCTGGTTGGTGACTTCACCCCTACCTGTTACAGGTCGAGACAATTTGATAGTGGAGTCCTCATTTGCGCGTCATATCGCATAGCGCTGACGCGCCGATTCCCCACAATGACAGGAGGTAAAAGTCCTCCCGCATCGCCTGCTAGCAATCCAATAGCGTTAGCTAGCAGATGACCTGCGTGTGTTCCTCGATGGCGGCACGATCCTCGGCGGTAATACTCGGCTCGCACACCACGGCGTCCAAATTGTCCAGGCGGCAGAAGGTGTAGAAGTCGCGCTTGCCGATCTTGCTGGAATCGGCGATCAGATAGCGCGAGTCGGCCTTGCTAAAGGCGAGCTGCTGGATGCGGCCCTCTTCCATGTTAGATGTGGACACGTCGCCGTCCAAGATGCCGTTGGCACCGATAAACGCCGCATCGATACCTAACGCACGCAGGGTATCCTCGGCCGTTGGTCCCACAAAAGCGGCGGTGCGGCGACGATACATGCCACCCACGAGGCACAGGTCGCAGTCCTCGCGCGCCTCGAGCAGGTTAAACACCGAAAGCGAATTGGTCACAATGCGCAGGCGAAACGCCGGCAGCATCGATGCCATCTGCTCAACCGTAGTGCCCGTGCCCAAAAAGATGGTCGAACCTTCCTCGATAAGCTCCACGGCGCGGCGCGCAATTTGCAGCTTTTCCTCGGCATGCTTGGTGCGCTTTTCGCTGTGCGAGTACTCGTGGCGCAACATAGCGTGGGGACGACCCTGCGCACTGCGGGCGCCGCCGTGCACGCGCTCGATCTCGCCCAGGCTCGCAAGCTCCTCAAGATCACGGCGGATCGTCATATCCGAGACGCCCAGTGCATCCGAAATCTCCTTGACCGAGACCGTGCCCTGCTCCTCGAGCAGCTGACGAACCTTATCCTGTCGCTCCGCTTTAATCACGATGAATCCTCGCCGTTCTTTGCACGCATATCATTCAAACAGTAACGAACAAATTGTATCAGACTCGTGCGCGTCAAAAATGAACGCCCGCACAGCTCCAATCATCACTTTTTTGAGAAAAATACCCCCTGCTTTAGTGGGATGTAGTGATAATCTCACCTGTTCGCGCTACAGTTTGTCGGAAATACCTCGATGTTAGGAACCAAATGATCACTTCTGAGCTTTTCGGCACCGCGCCGTGCGGTACCCCCGTTCATCGTTACACCCTCAACGGGCCCGAGATCTGCGTTCGCATTATGGACTATGGCGCCACCGTGCTGGGTATCGATGTGCCCGACATTCCAGGCAACGTGCGCGATGTGGTGCTGGGCTTCGATAAGCTCGAGGATTACTTTGACAACCCCGCCTGCTTTGGCGCGACCATTGGCCCCGTGGCAAACCGCACCGCGGGCGCCACGATCACCATCGACGGTACGGACTGGCATATGCCCGCCAACGAGGGCGCCAATAACCTGCACAGCGATCTTGAACACGGACTGCACAAGCGCGTGTGGGATGTTGAGCTCGACGAGGCCCACAACGCCGTGCGCATGACCACCTCACTTGAGGATGGCGAGTTGGGCCTGCCCGGCAACCGCACCTTTACGGCCGTGTTTACCGTGACGCACACCGGCCGCTTCCGTATCGAGTATGGCTGCGAGAGCGACCGTGCCACGTACGTGTCCATGACCAACCACACGTACTTTAACCTTGCCGGTCATAATGCCGGCATGGACTGCGAGCACTTCTTTGTTGCCAACGCCGCCCACTACCTTCCCATTGACGACCAGAACATTCCTACTGGCGAGATTGCTCCGGTCGAGGGAACACCGTTTGATTTTCGCGAGTTACGCCCCATCGCGCCTGGCATGGAGGCCGACCATCCGCAGATTAAGCAGGCACGCGGCTACGATCACTGCCTGTGCATTGGCGGCTATCAGTACGGCCGCAATCTGCGCCGTGCCCTGCACGTCGAGGAGATGTGGACCGGCCGTGAGCTGGACTACTACACCACCGCCCCGGGCGTGCAGCTCTACACCGGCAACTGGCTAGGCGATGAGCACGCCAAGGACGATGCCAACTACGGCTGGGGCGCCGGCTTTGCCCTCGAGGCCGAGATGTACCCCGACACGCCGCACCAGCCGCTGTTCCCGCAGGGCATTGTGGGCCCGGGTCATCCCTACAGCAATGTGATCGAATACCACTTTATGAGGCACTAAGCCCATAACGCAACATATCGCACAGCAGCGCCCGCCGGCACACCGCCGACGGGCCTTTTTCTACCTAGTTGTAGGCAACCAGGCACATCCCGGCTTGAATGATTGGTGCATTTAACGTGAGAAAAGCTGTCAGAACACTTGCGCGGATTTGCGATGTCCCGTATCATAGACAGCCGTTGACGCCTCAGCTGCGTCACCACATGGCCGCCAGCGTAGCTCAGTTGGTAGAGCACCGCTCTCGTAAAGCGGGGGTCACCGGTTCGAGCCCGGTCGCTGGCTCCATTGCATTAGTGCAGCTCAGAAGCATAGTTGCTTCTGAGCTTTTTTGTTTTCGCGTCTCTTTCCTCCTTCTCCGAGGAGTGAAAAAGGGGTGAAAATCTTTTTTAACCGTTTTCCATAAATAGCTAGCATCATCCAACGTTCACATTAGATCGAACAACAATCCTGTTGCACATAGCCAAATTCCGCTGAGTATCAGAGAAGAACGTCCGGATTATATGCATACAGCTTCGCTTCTCCAGTCGCCAGTGACTCCTCCAGCCGGTCAGCATATTCAACAATAGAGCCGTAGAACATGGGAGTAAATCCGAACTTTTCGATAAAGAGGGGTTCCGCTACGCCAACCCTCCTCTTGGCAACCGCGGTCTCATCTTTTTCATAGTACCCAGTGCCAGGAATCCGCTCGCTTGCCTGCGGCAAGCACTTAAGCTGCCTACGCAAGCGTGCCGATCCCTTTGAAAGACCCGTATAGGTGATAACACCAGAGATTACGCCACCGACACCCACAACAACCTTGCCAGCGGCATCCCCCACCGTCTGCTTTGTTATCTTGATACCCATGAAGCTCAAGAGCTTCTTGAGGATCGGATACCAACTGGTCTTGGTTAGAGACTGGCGAGCGACCTTTTTCGCGACCGCCTCTTGGGCGTTTTTGGCGATTACGGTTAGCATCGAATTCGCGCTGCCTACACCCATCATCACACCGAGCAACACTGCCATTTCGTAGAGAGTCTCGTCATCAACGTCGTCACATTCTTCAAAAAAGGTCTGCCAGCCATACAGGTATGCCAGTTTCTGCATAATCCTGAATGCGTGCACGTAGTATTGCGTAATATCAGCAGGAATGGTGCCCGCCATCGCAACACCTCCGGGAAGACCTGCTGCAAAGGAAAGGGCAGTTGACTTCTTTGTCTCAAAATCAATTACTTCTCTAGCAATTCTATCGATCAGGCCCACGTCGATTCCGGCAGTGACGGGAGTCGTTTCCACGGCAAACTCGACGACATCTTTATGGATACCCTTCCTCCTCAGCTCCGAGCGGAGGAAATGGGGCCGATCAATTCTCACTCCCTTTAACCGCGCAACTTTCTTCATAAAGTCAATCAAAAATCTCTGGGCCTCTGCCAGCTGCTCATCGCTCTTGTCTTTTAGCTCTGCAAAAGCCGAATCAACGGGAACAGCGACCTCAAGACCCTCGCCCTCGTTTTTCTTTCCAAGCAGCCTGACGTCCATACAGCCTTCCAATCGATCGTCTGCCGGCATATTAACGGCTTCTTGCCGATTGAGTTCCCACAACGTCGTAACAGCTCAATCTTAGATCAACGACTAAACCGTACCTGCTCCCGTCCTAAATTTGGGCTCTTTGATTAGGGGGGGGTCCCTTAACCCAAATCAAAGGTCTGGACAGCTTTTTAAACGTACGAGTAATGATTAAAGAGTACTCAGATCGATAATCTGCGGATTAGTCAGCCCATAGATGGCTTCATTATTATCGGAAGAAGCAATTTGGCCGCCAGCCTCACATTCAACTGGCGTTGTTTCGTCGATCAGCTCGTAACCAAGCCAACCCTCAAGAACTGTGCCAGGTTGTATCTGACGCGACTCAGGAAGATCAAGGCCTTCCACCAACATACTCGGATTAAGCCCCTTTCCGTCCTGAAAAGCCAATATCTCATTACCGGAAAACATAACAGTCTGAAGGTCTTCCGACACATTTTTTGCAGTCACATTCAAAATCAACAGTGGCTTACCGTCACTATAGCTTTCTACTCCGCGCTGCGCCCCCGTGATGGTGTACTCAATACCCGATACGGGGATATCGCCGTCCCCGCCGCTGCCATCCTTCTCTTTTCCGGCAGCGTCTGCCTGAGCAGCAGCATAGCCCGCAGCGTAGCCATCATCATAGCTCCCCTTCCCGGAGCATGCGGTGAGGCAAACGGAAGCAGCTGTGAGCCCCAACGCCAAGAAAGCGCGCCTAGGAATTAAAGCGGTTGTGCTGAGTCCCATAAAGAGCTCCCATCCATTAGCTATTTCTCGTATCCACAGCTATTTTAATTATTCTTCAATCCATTTAGCGTCAATTGCGTCTCAATAACTGCGTCGTTCAGCCTAATTTGACCGCTCCAATGAACCCTGCTCAAATAACAAAAAGCCCCGCCAACCGCAATCCCCAAAGGAACCGCAATCAGCGGGGCCCAAGCGCGCTCCTCAATGGAATCACGCCAGCATACGAACAGCTCAGTCGGGCAGCGCGCTATTCCTCCCAGTAGGCGTCTGCAAGCAGCTTAAAGCAGATCTTCTTGACCGGCTGCGCGCCATCGCCCGGGAACTCGAGCGTGGGCATGTGCGGCTCGCCGGCAACAAACAGCGCAAACTTGTCGTCGGCAAGATCGCCGGCGATCGAGGCGTCGGAATCGACCAGATCGTAGTCGTCCTTCTCGTCAAACTCCTGGACCAGCGTCAGGCTACCCGTAGCGACCTTAAAGGCCTCGCGACCCTCGACGTCGATCTGCAGGTCGTGATAGCGCTGATGCGTCTCATAGTGAGCCTCGGCCTCGGGACGCGTCGTGGGAGCCATGACGTTTGCAAAGACCTTGTCGCCCAGAATCGGATGGCTGCCGACCTCGAGCTCCGCCGGGTCGTTCTCCTCGAGCCAGTCGATCAGCACGTCGAGGCCCTTGAGCATTCCGCGATACTCCTCGATATCGCCCAATGCACCGTAAATCATCTAAATCCCCTCTCGGATCGTTTCTTTGGCGGCTACTCGGCAAACGCGTTGCCAAAGCTGTTGCCACCCGCATACGTCTCGACCAGGGTAAGGTCGGGAATGAACACGACAGTATCGGCGTCGCGCCCCGGCATAATGCTACCGCACTTGTCGTTGGCTCTAACCACAAGCAAACAACCGATGCCAGAGCCGACGCCCAAGTTCTTACAGCTCGGCCACGTCGACGCCGTTGTAAACCTCGTCCCAACGGTCCATGACCAGATGACCGGTCATGGGATCCATGGCATTGAGCTTGCCGCAGGTGTTGGCGGTACGCAGCACCGTCTCGTCGTCCGCGCCGGCAGCGATGGCATGCGCGAAACCGGCGATAGTGGAGTCGCCGGAACCCGTAGCGTTAACGGCAGGAATATCGGGGGTCTTGGCACGGAACGCACGTCCGTTGTGGAAGCCCACGGAGCCGGCAGCGCCCATGGACACGACGACCCAGGGGATATCGGAGAAGCGGGCGTCAGAGGCGAGCGCAGCACGGAGCTCGTCCACATCGTCGGTGGTAAAGCTCGTGCCCAACAAGCCGTTGATCTCGGTTAGGTTAGGCTTGACCAGCTCGGGCTTGACCTCGGACTTGAGGGCAGCCTCAAGCGAAGCGCCCGAGGTATCGAGCAGCACCTTGGCGCCGGCGTTCTCGGCAATGCCCGTAATCTTGGCATAGTAGTCCGCCTCGACGCCGCGGGGCAGCGAACCCGAAATAGTGACGACGTCGGCCTTGCTCGCAAGCTCGTTAAACTTGGCGGTAAAGGCATCCAGCTCCTCGGGGGCAATCGTCGGGCCGCTCTCGAGCAGCTCGGTCTGGTTGCCGGCGTGGAGGATGTTGAGGCAAATGCGAGTCTCGCCCTTGATGGGCACAAAGTCGTTGTTAATACCGTTGGCATCCATGAGCTCTGCCATATAGGCGCCCATATGGCCACCGAGCAGACCGGTTGCCACAACGTCGTCGCCCAGCTGGCCCAGCACACGGGCCACGTTGAGACCCTTGCCGCCGGCGGTCTTTTCGGGCGTCACACGGTTGACGTCGTCGATAATGAGCTCATCGAGCTGATAGCGCGTATCGACAGACGGGTTCATCGTAACGGTGAGGATCATTTTAGCTCCTTATCTCGCGGGCTCCTTGTGCCTCGCGATACGAGTCGACAAAACGGAATTACAGAATCTCAATCGTGAACGAGCGAACGACAGTCTCCTTGGGCTTGGCGACAAGGCAGCCGCGCTTATGCTCAAGTACGTCGTCCTCATCGGAGCAGGTCGAGAGGCCGCCCCAGGGCTCAACTGCCACAAAATCGCCCTCGGGCTTACTCCACACGATGAGGTACGGGAAACCCTCAAAACTCAAGCGAACGCCCTTGTCCTCGCCCTTCTTGGAAAGCGTGACCTGACGACTCTCGAGCACGTCAAAGATGGTCTCCGCAAAATCGAAGAGCTCATGCGACAGGGGGAGCGTCTTTCCCACCATGGGGTTCTTTGAACGGTTAGCTACATCAATCAAGCCAGTCGAGGATACGGCGGTGCAAAGCTCCGCAGCCTCGTCTTTCTCGAAGCGCAACTCGTAGTCCGTATAGGCCTCGCCCTCGTCGAGCGGGCACCTAAAGCCGGGGTGTCCACCGATAAAGAACGGCATGTCCTCGGTGCCCTCGTTGGTCACCTCATAGGAAACGCGCACGGCAGCGTCCTCGAGCGTATAACGAGCGACAAGCTTAAACGGGTAGGGATAATCTCTCAGCAGCGCGGCGTTATCCTCCGAAGCCAGGCACATAGCCAGCTCGTTTGCGCTTTGGCTCAGCAGCTTCCACTCCTGCTTGCGCGCAAACCCGTGGCGAGCGAGCTTTACATGATGCCCGGCAAACGTCATGGCGCTGCCATCGCGCAGGCCTCCGCAAATCGGGAAGCAAATCGGTGCCTGGCCGGACCACACGGCGGGATCGCCCTGCCACAAGTACTCGCGGCCTCCGGCCTCAATCGAGGTAAACGAACCACCAGCCGTGGACACCTTAATAGAAATCGAATCGTTGGAGAGAGCGTATACCATTGCCCATCCTTTCGAACAACTGCTTTTGCTCGCAAGTATCCGTCTCGGCCCTGACCAAAGGACAAACCCGCACGCTCATCGATGTGTCCGGTATCCCAGCCATGCAACGGGGTACCATACAGACATTGATGCAATTACAGCTGGAAGGCCTTCTTATGCGAACCATCATCCTCTACGCCTCGCGCCATCACGGCAATACGAAAAAGCTCGTGGACGCCATCGTCGAGGCACACCCCGAGATCGATACCCTCGACGTCAAGGCGCTCGGCAAAAACGAGTATCCCAACCTGCACGAATATCATCTGATCGGTGTCGCCACGGGCATCTATTACTCCGAGATCGACAAGGACATGGCACGCGTGCTCACCAACGTGCTGCAGCCGCAGGACAAGGTGTTTGGCCTTATGACCTACGGTGGCAAAAACAAGTGGTACGGCAAGGATATCGATGGCATCTGCCGCATGAGGCAGGCCATCTTTATGGGTGTCTACGGCTGCCCCGGCTTTGATACGTGGGGGCCGTTCAAACTCGCCGGCGGTGTCCAAAAGGGACACCCGACCGCTGAGGAAATTAAGGGCGCCGTCGACTTCTTCGACAAGATCGAAGACGAGTATGGCGACATCATCGTCGAAGAGTACGCCAAGCGCGAGAAGCGCCTAGCATACGAGAAGGAGCATCCTGCAGGAGGCCTGGTGGCCGGCGTTAAGCGCACGGTAAAGAAGATCGCTAACAAGCTGTAACTGTGAAGGTACTTTTGAGCGTTTAACCCATGCGGCGGGTCCGAGCAGATTCGGACCCGCCGTCTTTTTCTATCGTTACTCGGTAAAGGCGTTACCGACGCTCTGACCGCCAACATACGTCTCGACGAGGGTGAGCTCATGGTCGAACACGACAAAGTCGGCGTCGCGACCCGGCATGATGCTGCCGCACTTATCCTCGATGTGCACGGAGCGTGCCGGCACCTCGGTTGCCATGCGAATGGCGATATCGGCGCTGGCGATGCCCCAGTCGACGATGTTCTTGACGCCCTGGGCAAGCGTGAGCACCGAGCCGGCAATGCTCTTGCCGTCGGCGAGCCAGCACAGGTTGTCCTTCATGATGACGTCCATGCCGCCACTGGTGTAGCTGCCCTCGGGCATGCCGCCGCAACCCAGGCAGTCGGTGATGAGCACCGTATGCTGCCAGCCCTTTGCCTGCAGCAGCGCCTTGATAGCGCCAGGGTTTACGTGCTTGCCGTCACAGATGATCTCGGCGTAGGTCTCGGGCGTGGACATGGCAGCACCCACAACACCGGGCTCACGGTGATGCAGTCCGCGCTGGCCGTTATAGGTATGCGTAAAGCAGCTGGCACCGGCGTTGATGGCGGCGATGCACTCATCGTAGGTGGCGTCGGAGTGACCGATGCTGGTCACCACACCCTTGGCGTTCAGAGCAGCCGCATAAGCAGCGGCACCGTTGTGCTCGGCCGCCATGGCGCTCTTAACGATGCGACCGCCCGCAGCCTCCTGCCACTGATCGAAGACCTCCTCGGAGGGATCGATAAGATAAGCGGGGTTCTGCGCGCCCACGTGCTTCATGGTAAAGAAAGGGCCCTCCAGGTAGATGCCCTGAATGCGAGCACCGCAGAAGTCGGGGCCACGGCCCTCGTCCGCCTGAGCGATGGCGGCGCAGGCGTCCTTGATCTGCTCGACGCCATCGGTGAACGTCGTGGGCAGCCAGCTGGTGGTACCGCGACGGGCGAGCTCGGTCGAGCTGATATCGATGCCCTCGGGATCGTTATCGATAGTCGAATGGTTATAGAAGCCATGGATGTGGGTGTCGACCATGCCCGGCGCGATCCACGATCCCGTGTAGTCCTTGATCTCGCAGGAGGGCTCGTCGGCCTGCCAAGCGCCAAAGACGCCGTCCTCGACCATAAGATAGCCGCCCAGTTGCGGGCCTGCCGGCAAGAAGAACTTGTCAGCCTTAATTGCATACGTGCTCATATGTACTCCTCACTTCTAAAGTAGTTGACTGTGGTGATGTTTATACCCAGCTCACGTAAAACAAAAAGCGCCCGCCCGCCGTTACGAGCGGACGGGCGCCCTTACAGGGGGACGCGATTAAGCGGTGAAGGGGTGAATCGTCACGCCCTTGACCACGCGGTTGACCGTGCCGGTGGGGCTCGGCGTGTCGGGCGTGTTGCCCACGCGCACGGAGTTAAGCAGGCTGATAGCCTGGGCAAACATCACGAACGGCAGAGCAAGGTAGCCCTCGGGAAGCGCCTCGTAGCCCTTAAAGGTGAAGGACTCACCCTCGTAGACAGTAGCGCCATCCTGCTGAACGGCAACGGTGTGCTGAGCAATATCGTCGCCACCGATCTCATTGAGGATGTCGATGTCGTACTGACGGGTGTAGGCGTCGTTGTTGACGAACACGAACACGAGGGTCTTGTCGTCGACGAAGGACTTGGGTCCGTGACGATAGCCCATGGAAGTGTCGTAAGAAGTGGCAACCAGGCCGTGAGCGAGCTCGAGGATCTTGAGCTGGCTCTCCTGGGCAAGGCCACCGAAGGAGCCAGAACCCAAGTAGGTCACGCGGCTGAAGTCTCCAGCGAGGTAATCGGCGATCTCGGGCTCACGGGAGATGACCTCCTCGCCCATCTTGGCAATCGTCTCGACCCACTCGGCCTTCTGCTCGTCAGAGGCAGTGTCGAAAATAAGGGTGGCGAGCAGGGTCATGCAGGAATAAGAACCGGTCATGGCGAAGCCCTTGTCGTTGGCGCGCGGAATGAGCAGCGTCAGCGCGTTGGGATCATCGGCAGACTCGACGGCGAGCTTGCCCTCGGGAGCGCAGGTGATGTTGAGGAATTTGACGTTGTGGACAAGCTCCTTGGCAACGGCAACGGCGGCAAGGCTCTCGGGGCTGTTGCCAGAGCGGGCAAAGGAAACCACGAGCGTGGGATCCTCGGCACGCAGGAAGTCGCGCGGGGCGCTCACGATGTCGGTCGTGGCAATGGGCTTAAAGTCGTAGAGATCAGTGTTGCCAGCGTGACGCAGGTACGGGGCGCAGGTATCGCCAACGTAGTCAGACGTACCGGCACCGGTGAAGACAACGGACAGACGGCCCTCGCCCATAGCGCGAGCCTCGGCCAGAAAGGCCTCGATGGCCTCCTTGTTCTCACGATAGATGTTGAGCGTATCACGCCAAAGCTCGGGCTGCTGAGCAATCTCGGCCGTGGTGATCTGGGCGCCGAGCTCGGTGAGCTCCTCGACACTCTTCTCGAACATTTCTAATACCTCTCTCTAGAAGTAATCCTCTGACGTGCAATTATACACTTCGGTTGGTTATCTGGTAGTAACCAGTTAACTGCAAGGAATCACCATATGGAAACGATGCGAACACTAGTTGCTACGCTGGTGGTAAACCTTGTATTTAAACTGATCGGCACGAGCAACCGAGAGCGTATACTCCACAACCTCGTTTGACTCGTTATACGTAGTCCTGACCAAATCGAGCACAGGCGACCCCTCGACAATTGCCAAAAGGTGGGCATCGGTGGGACGGGCTATGCTCGCATAGAACTCCTCTTCGGCCACGCGAATCTTTTGCTGAAAGTCCTGCTCAATCACATCGTAAAGCGGCTTACTCTCCAGCAGTGGTCGCTTTAGGGACAGAAATTGACGAACCGGCAGATAGCTGCGTTCGACCATCATGGGCATGTTGTCGGCAGAACGAAGGCGCTTGAGCTTAAAAACGCGATCACCGATATGCAATCCCATATGCTCGGCTAGATTCTTATCGGCCTCCATCTCGCAAAACTCGAGAATCGTGGTCTCGGGGTCACGACCCATCGCGCGCATCTGTTCGGTAAAGCTGTAGGACTGCATAAGATTGGTTGCCTTTGCCGAACGGTCGGTCACAAAGGTACCGCGACCGTGCTGCCGAACCACCAGTCCTAAACGCTCCAGTTCCTGCAGAGCCAAGCGTACCGTGGTGCGCGAGAGACCATAGCGCTCCGAAAGTTCGCGCTCGGAAGGAATCATGTCACCGGCGCGATATTCATGGTCAATCTTTTCGGTCAGAATATCGACCAGCTGATCGTACAGCGGTTGCTTACGCGCCCCGATCGCCATCCTATCCTCCCATTTTCTCAAACTCGGCTACTACCTTGGGTGGTTAACATTATCTGTCTGCCACATCCGAATCATCAAGAAAACAAAAGCCGCGCGCTCTTTCGAGCACGCGGCTTTTAACATACACATGGCTTAAGGGGTCGGGGTGTGAGCCGCGTAGGGACACACCCCTCAAGCTAGAGCCTTACCAGATGCTCGGCCAGAGACCAAGCGGGCCAGCGCCCAGGATGCCCAGGACGAAGAGCAGCAGAATGCCCTTGGTCGGGGTCCAGCTGTGCTTAGCGAACATGTAGTAAAGCAGCAGCGTAAGCATAAGCGGGACGAGTTTCGGGACGATGGTGTTGAGGGTGTCGGCAACAGAGAAGTTGACCGGATCCTCGGTAACGGTGCCGTAGGTCACGGACTCCATGCCGTTGCCCAGATCGGTGACGCCGCACTCGACAGCGTTGCCGTCGGCATCGGAAGCGGTGAGGGCGTTGCCGTCCTTATCGGTCATGGCAATGGTACCGGCCTCAGCGGTCTCGGTATCGATGCCCTCCATACCGGTGAAGTTCTCGGCCTCCTTCTCGGAGACGATCACGGTAGTAGCGGAGAGGCCACGGGTGGTGCCGTTGGGAATCTGAAGGTTGATCTGGGTGCCACCCATGGTGACGACCAGGCAACCGACGACGAAGACGCCCATGATGGAAGCGGCGCGCGTGAAGGCCTGCATGTTGGCGGTCAGAGCGTCAATAGCGCTGGTGCCAAGCTTGTAGGACCAGTTCATGAGCCAGAAGCGCAGTGCGAACTGGACGGCGTTGAAGATCACCAGGAAGATGATCGGCGCAGCGGCGTTGCCGTTGATGGCCATGTTGGAGGTGATGCCAGCCGTGATAGGCACGAGCGTCAGCCAGAACAGGGCGTCACCGATACCACCGAGCGGGCCCATTGCGGCGACGCGGACGGCGCGAATCGTGGGGATGTCAACCTTGTTCTGCTCGAGCGAAAGCACGATGCCCATAACAAAGGTGACGAGGAACGGGTGAGTGTTGAAGAACTCCAGGTTGTGGCTCATGGAAGCCGCGAGGTCGTTCTTGTTGGTGTGGATCTTCTCCAGACCGGGGATGATGGAGTAGAGCCAGCCAGCGGCCTGCATACGCTCGTAGTTGAACGAGGCCTGCAGGAAGCAGGAGCGCCAAGCCATCTTGTTGAGGGTCTTCTGGTCGAGCTGCGGAGCAGGAGTGAGATCCTCGTAGTGCTCCGGGATCACATACTCATTAGATGCCATCTTCGAAGTCACCTCCGTCAGAAACAGCTGCACCCTTCAGCTCGGTCTGCTGCTGGAAGTCCCAGAAAGCGATGCCGAAGCCGATGAGAGCGAGGATGAGCAGGGCAGGAGTTGCCAGAGAATCGTTGGCAACGGTGATGATCGCGAGGCCAAAGCCCATGAGGAAGAAGCCCCACATATCGCGGTTCATCATAACCTTGAGCAGGACGGCGAAGCCGACGAAGCGCATCATGCCGCCTGCAGCGGAGAGACCGGTCTGCAGCCAAGCCGGGATGGCGGAAGCGATGGTCTGACCGATGGTAGCGCCAGCGATGAAGAACAGGGTGACGACGATAGCGAAGATCAGGCCGAGCAGAGCCATGGCGAAGTAGTTCAGACGCTCGATACCCTTGGTGTCAGCGTTGTGAGCCATGTTGTCCGCGGAGGACATGAGCGGCGACATAAGCGTGAAGACCAGGGTAACGCCGAGCTGACCAAGCAGAGCGAACGGAATGGCAAGGCCGACTGCCGCGTTGGGTTCGAGGCCCGTGGCGATTGCGAGAATGGCTGCCATGATGCCGCCGATGACGGCGTTAGGCGGCTGAGCGCCTCCGATCGGCATGTTGCCGATCGTCATGAGCTGATAGGTACCACCCACGAGAAGACCGGTGTTGAGGTCGCCAAGGATAAGACCGATGACGGCGCCGGTGACGATGGGCTGATAGAGAGACTCGAGGAAGTTGAACTGGTCGATTGCCGCGACGAACGTGACGATGAAGACCAGAGCGACCTGGATGATCGAGTATTCCATCTTGCTCCTCCTTTCAAAATGCATGTACGCACTTTTGATATCACGTACAGAACGTCAGGGTTTCACTCCTGACAATGTGGATCACGAGGATTACGAGAAGAGCTTGCTCGTGTCCTCAACAGGCGTGCTCGGAACGCGCCTGATCTCCAGCTCCACCCCCAATTCCTGCAGCTCTTTAAACGCAGCGACATCCTCGTCGTTAACTGCGACGGAGGTGGCGACTTGGCGCTTTCCTTCCGACATGTGCATGTTGCCGATGTTTACCTTCTTTATAGGCACACCGCCCTTGACGAGCGTAAGCACGTCTTCCGGTGTTTCGGCCACGATGAAGATCTTCTGGCGCGGGCTCGCCTTGCCGATGACGTCGATGGTCTTCTGCAGGGAGAAGAAACGCGTAGCGACGCCGGCGGGAGCGGCCATCTTCATGAGGTTCTGGCGCATGGTATTGGTTGACACGTCGTCGTTGGCGACGAGGATGAGGTTGGAGCCCAGAGTGGAGTTCCACTGAGTGGCAACCTGACCATGAATCAGTCGGTTATCGATGCGGGTAAGAAGAATGTTGGGTTCTGCCATGTTGATCAGCTTCCTTTCGCTATTTGCTGACGACAGTTACTTGATCTCCTGAATCGCGTAACGCGAAACATCTACGACGGCTCCGGATCGGACCTTGATCTGGACCTTCTCGCCTTCGATGCCCTTGACGGTTCCGTAGATACCGCCGGCGAAAAGAACCTCCTGACCCGGCTTGAGCTCGGTGTGCAGCTCCTTGAAGTACTTCTGCTTCTTCTTCATGTTGATTTGCGACCAGATGGTGTAAATCAAGCCCATGATGACAAGCAGGCCTAAAAGAGCGACCGAGGAGCTCAGGACGTTGGCTCCGAAATCGGCCATTAGATGCCGTCCTCGTCGCCAAAGATATCCTCTTCGTCGGAGCCGGCAACGGATGCGACCGTCTGGGCGGTGATGCCCGTCTGGCCAACGGTCACTGCCTGCTCGCCAAGCTCGGCGAGCGTGGCATTGCCGCGGAGGAACAGGAGCTCAATAACCATGGGGAGGTTAGTGCCGGTCAGAACCTCGACGTTGTCGACATCCTGGGCAATCATCATCGACTGGTTAAACGGGGTGCCGCCAAGCAGGTCGGTAAAGACAAGCACGCCATCGCACTCCTCGCGCATGGCGGTAATAGCGGCGCGGAGATCCTCACCGTAGGAAGCAGCCTGATCGCCCTCAAAAGGAACGACGGTAAAAGCGGGCTGGTCACCGGCAACCATAGCGATAGCGCTTGCGAGACCGGGTGCGAACTGTCCATGACCGGTAAGAATAAAGCCAACCATTCAAATTTCCCTTCCGAAGGTGTGTACGATCTGAGTCCGATGATTTTCGGAAGCCAGCGGGCGCTCGCCCTTAAAGCTTCTTGGAAAGCGTTCTTTGAAGACCAGTGGTTTCTCAACTGGTAGTAACCACGTGACGTGTTGTTGTCACTATATCACCCCAGAAGAGGTCGCTTTCGTTGATTCATACAGTAAAACGTTTTTGCACCGCTCACGGTGATATTTCGACCGTTTACCGGTCGTTAACACATCTACCTGCGGTTTTGAAACCGTTTCGAAATGCTTTGGCAAAAGATCGGATCTTTTTCCGTGTCTAAACAACGCAGGGCGGCTAAAAATAGCGTGTAGAAAAATTGCAGGTCATTGTGAAGATATGTGAATTGGTCTTTTTGACTTAATACCAGTCTGAACCAGTTTTGAGATTATCGGTGAACGGTCGTTTTCGACCGTTCACCGGTTACTTGCAATCGTTTGCAGTTGTTTTCCCAGATGAATTAGGGAGACCCGATGAAGCACGTGCGTGATCATTCAATCTGCCCTTTCCGTCTCAATAGATAGCCCTCCAACGCAAAAAGCCCCCTAGAACGATGTCCGCTCTAGGGGGCTTCATCAGATATTTCGGCTTCGTACTCGAAGGCTCAGGTAATCTTTACGCAAACAGGCCGTAGATGCTGATATTTGCCTTGGCGTAGAGGCCGTTGGCGTACTCGGTCCACTTGGAGCTGGCGCTCGAAGCCTGCGAAGAGTACTGCTGGTAGGCGGTGTAATAGGCGGTCATGGCCTGCTTATAGGTAGCGCTATCGGCCGTAAAGGCATCGTCGGCAAAAGCCTTAGCGTAGGTGCTATCGGCGTCCTTCCAGGTGCCCTTCTTGCTATCCCACTCGTCACCGGCAAGGTTGATGATGTAATCGGCGTAGTCCTTGCTCGCGGTGTCCTCGTTGCCGTCAGAAGGCTCGGTCGGAGCGATCGGCATGCTTGCGGAGCTATCGCCCACCTTCTTCTTGTAGAGCTTCTGCAGCGTTGCGGACTGGCGGACGATCTGCTTGGCCTGGTCCTTGGACACGCCATACTGCGTGGCCATGGTCTTGTAGTCCGAAGTGCCGATAGAATCCTCGGCGTACTTCTTCATCTCCTTAGAAGAGACGGTGATGCCCTCATCCTCGGCAGCGTCCAGCAGAATCTGGTTGCGCACGTAGGACAGGATGACATCGGCAGAGGGAGCGGTGTAGTTGCCATCGCTATCCTTGACGGTATCAAGGCTGTACTGGCTCTCGATGGCCTCGCGCGCGGTGATGTCGCTCTTCTTGCCGTTGTAGCTGTAGCTTGCCACGGTCGAATCGAGCTGGTCCTCGGTGAGGGTCGCCGAGCCGACGCCCTTGCCGCCAAAACCACCGTTGCCAATAAAGAAGCCGACCACAGCAGCGATCACGATGGCGACCACAAAGGCGGCAATCATCGTCTTCTTGTGCTTGGATGCGCTGTCGTCCACGTCGGAGTCATCGTCCTCGTCCTGCTCCTCAGGCATGAGGTTCTCGTCGGCGGCATCCGCGGCAATCTGAGCCTCCAGGCGGGCGTCCTCCTCCTCGGCGGTCGTGCCGGCAGCAATGTGCTCGGCAGACGTACCTGCGACCAGATCGATCTTCTCGTCCTCGTCACCGTCGGGGCCTTCGCCGCGCTCGATGATCTGGATGCCGTCGATCTCGTCCTTCTCGTCCTTCTTTTGAATCAGACCCATATCAGTTACTCCTTGTTAAGAAACATAGTCCTCAATAGAATACGCCCGACAGAGCGCCGGGCGTATTCATTCTCAGGTTATCCGCAAACGTATAAGCACCGCTTAGGCGTTTGAAAGCCGTATCCCCTTAGGCAAGATGCGCGATAACGGCATCAGCAAAGGCCTGCGTGCCCACGGCGCCCTCAATGGAGCCGGTCTGGGCGCGACGCACGTCACCGGTAACCTGCTCGCCCTCGTCGAGCGTGGCAGATACGGCGGCGCGAATGCGATTGGCAGCGTCGTTCTCGCCCAGGTGATCGAGCATCATAGCCGCAGACAGAATCTCGGCCGTGGGGTTAGCGATATCCTGACCAGCGATATCGGGCGCGGAGCCATGCGTGGCCTCAAAGATGGCACAGTCGGCTCCGATATTGGAGCCGGGGGCCATGCCAAGGCCGCCTACAAGACCGGCGCACAAGTCGCTGACAATGTCGCCATACAAATTGGGCAGGACCAGAACATCGAAGTCGTTGGGGTTCTGAACCAGACCCATGCAGGTGGCGTCGACGATCTTGTCGTTGAACTCGATATCGGGATAGTTGGCAGCCACCTCGCGAGCCACGCGCAGGAACAGGCCGTCAGTCGCCTTCATGATGTTGGCCTTATGCACGGCCGTCACCTTTTTGCGGCCGCAGCGGCGAGCATACTCAAAGGCGTACTCCACAATACGGCGGCTCTTGGCGATGGAGATGGGCTTGATCGAGATGGCGGAATCCGCGGCGAAGGTTTTCTGACCCGAGCGCTCGACAAGCTGTGAGAGCTCCTCGACCTCGGCAGCGCCCTCGTCGAACTCAATACCAGCGTAGAGGTCCTCGGTGTTCTCGCGCACGATAACCAGGTCGACATCGCGGAAGCGCGAGCCATCGCCCGGTTGCGACAGGCAGGGGCGCACGCAGGCGTACAGGTCGAAGTACTTACGCAGGGCAACGTTGACGCTGCGGAACCCCGTACCGACCGGCGTGGTGATGGGGCCCTTGATGGCAACTTTGGTCTGGGCGACGGCATCGAGCACATGCTGGGGCAGCGGCGTGCCAAACTCGTCCATGACGCCGGCACCGGCCTCCTGGACGTTCCAATTGACCTGGACACCGGCGGCCTCGACCACGCGGCGCATGGCCTGCGTAATCTCGGGACCGATACCGTCACCGGGAATCAGGACTACATCGTGCGCCATAATCTGTTACTCCTCGTCTTCGGCGTCGTCAGATTTTTTAACGCTAGCACGCTTCTTCTTTTTGGAGAGATCCAGGCCAAAACGTTTAACAAGCATTTCGCAAATCTCGCTCGAACGGGCCTTGAGATAGCTGCCCTTGCCGTTCTCGGCATCGAACTTAAGGCGCAGCGCAAGCTTCTCGGCGATCTCGGCATCGATCTCGCCTTTGCCAAACTCGTACAGGCAGCCGAGCATATCGCGATACTCGAGGTCACCGTGGTAGCACTGGATGGCCTCGTCCAGGATGGGCCAAGCCTCGCGCGAACGCTCGACGCTCGTGGCACCCCACACGCACAGCAGGCGGAAGGCGGCATAGCGCAGCGTGGAGGAAATCTCGTCAAACAGTGCGGTCTCGGCGCCCTCAAAGGCATCGCCCAGCTGGTCGGGGCAGGTGGTGGCGAGCGCCGCCAGGGCATCGAGGGCCTCCCAGCGAGTCTGAGCCTCGGGCCGGTCGAGCGCCTCGATCAGCGCGGGCACGCAGGGCACAACGCGTTGCGGATCGCGCTCGGCAAGCAGGTGCAGCACGCGGGCGGCAAACTGGCGGATACGGCGCGTGGGGCAGCCGAGCTCCTGGACCAAGCGGTCAACGGTGTTCTCGTTCTCCTCTGCCAGCTGAAGCTGTGCCAGCTCCTCGTCGGTGAGCTGTTCGTCTTTGTTTTCTGCCATAGTTACCTCTTCTTACTATTTCTTAGTGTGCCTGCCAGCACCCTTGCTGTCATCGGTGACCGAGATGAGCTGTCGGTCAGCCGCGCCATTGCGACGCGCGCGGCGGCGCTCCTCGGCGTCGCCTGCGTCGGCGGCGGCGCGGTGAGCCTGGTTGACGTTAAAGACCTCATCGTGCTTGCGCCACGGACCAACGGACTCGCCAAAACTCATCTTAAGGCCGGCGATAAAGCCGCCAAGCCAGCCGATCGGCGCAAACTGCACCAGCGGGAACAGCGAGAACACCCAGGTCAGCAGAACGACTACCGCCGCTCCTGCAAAGTTGGCAATCCAGTAGTCGCGCTTGGTGATGACGCGCTTCTCGCACGCCCACTGGCCGCACAAAAAGCCAATGTAGATCGCAAAGAGAAAGAGCACTAGCGCAAGCACCACGAACGTCCAGCTCATGGGCGCTACTCCTCGTGATGGTGGCCGCAGCAGCACTCGTGACCGTCGTCATGGCCGTGGCCGCCGCAGCACTCGTGGCCCTCGCCATAGTGGTGGCCACAACCGCACTCGTGGTCGTCGCCATGCTCGCCGCAACCACAGCCTTCCTCGTGAGCACCATGCTCCTCGGGACGATACTGCGACCAGTCCAGACCGGCGGCAATGGCGTCGGCCTCCTCCTTATAGAGGACATTGATGGCCTGGGTACCCAGCTTGGCGCCACCGATGGCGTCGAGCATGTCATAGAGCGTAAAGGCCACGTCGGCGCCGGGCAGCGCAAGCTCGCGGTCGTCGGCATAGGCGAGCGCCAAGCGCAGGTCCTTGATGAAGTGCTCCACCATAAAACCGGGCTTGTAGTCGCCGTCGAGCGCCTTGGGCGCCAGGCTCTCCATGGCACCGGACTTGCCGGTGCCGCCCAGGATCATCTGACGGGTCTTCTCCATATCAAGGCCGCTCAGCTCGGCAAACGCCAGCGCATCGGCCATGCCGACCATGCAGGCGCCCAGCGACACCTGGTTGGCGAGCTTGGCAGCCTGGCCCTTGCCGGCGCCGTCGAAGCAGCAGATGGTTGCCGCAAAGGTGGAAAGGATATCGCGGACCGGGGCAATGTCGTTCTCGGTAGCGCCCACGATAGCCGTAAGCGTGCCGGCGATAGCACCCGACTCGCCGCCGGTGACGGGGCAGTCAAACGCCATGCGGCCGGAAACCTGGGCGGCCTCGGCAATGTCGCGCGCCAGCTCGGGCGAGCTCGTGGTGAGGTCGATCAGGACCGCACCGGGCTTAGTGCACGCGAGCAGACCGTCGCCCGCCAGGTAGAGCTCCTCGACCTCGGAGGGATAGCCCACCATGGTAAAGACGACGTCGGCGTTCGCCGCGGCATCTGCCGGCGTATCGGCCCAGACGGCACCGCGCTCAACAAGCGCTGCAGCCTTGGACTTGGTTCGGTTGTTGACCGTGACGGGATAGCCAGCGTCCAGAATGTGGCCGGCGATAGGGGCACCCATGATTCCGGTGCCGATAAATGCGACAGAGAGCTTGTTTGCCATGAAACCTTTCCTTTTGGGTTGGGTGTTATTACCAGGTTGAATACTCGTTGCCAGCGTTTGGGCTGTGAGTCGAGGGCGATTACGGACGCAGCGCTTGTCTACTGGCCGCGCACGCGGCGGGCGATGCGGTCGGAAAGCGACGCCTTGTCGGTGCGGTTCTTGCCCCAAAACGCGCAGGCCACCATGCCGGGGCCCACGTGCGAGCCGATGGTGGGGCCCACGGAGCTGCGAATGATCGTGACGTCGCCGCAGCCCTCCTCCTTGCGGATGGCGGCTTCGAGCCAGTCACCGTCCTTTTCGGCATCGGCCGTCATGATGGCGATGGGCATGGTGCGATCGGGCACGTAGTTCTCGCGGAACGACTTGAGGATGGACTTGAGCGCCTTCTTGCGGCCGCGGTTGACGCCGATCAGCGACAGCGAGCCGGCAAGGTCGTAGGAGAGCTCGGGCTTGACGTCGAGCTTTGCCGTGAGCTGCGCCGCCGCGGGCGGAATGCGGCCGCCGGCAGCCAGCGCATCGAAGCTCTCGAGCGTAAAGTAGCCGTGCACGTAGGTCTTGGCCTCGTTTGCCCAATCGACCAGCTGCTTGGCAGTCAGTCCCGCCGAACGCTGGCGCACGGCCTCAAGCGCCAGGAGCTCGCCGGTCGCGCAGGGCAGGGCGTTATCGACCACGTAGAGCTCAAAGTTGGGATACTCGGCGCGCACGGCATCTGCCGCCTGGCACGCGGAGTTGTAGCTCGACGAAAGCGCCGAGGTAAAGCACAGGTAAACCGTGGGCGTGCCCTCTTTGGCGCACTCGGTAAAGAACTCGATATAGCGACCGAGCGACACAGCCGAGGTGGACACGCGGGCACCGGCGCGCATACGGTCGTAGAACTCCTTAGGGCTCATGCTCGACCAGATGTCGTCCGTGCGCTCCTCGCCATCGATAATGAAAGGGAAGCCCAAGATATCGACATCGAGGTTCGCGGCGACCTCGGGGTTAAAGTCGCAGCAGGTATCGACGACGATACGGCAACGGTCCGAATGACCGGCGGATGCGGCCTTGTCCATCAAAGCGACTCCTTACGTAAAAAAGGCGGCCACCCGCATGGGATGGCCGCCAACCGTTAACTCATGCAAGTTAACGTATTTTACTCGTCAAGTGTTTCGATGCGGGGCTTGATGATGCCATATCCACCATTCTTACGGTGATACACCACATTGATGAGGCCAGTCGTCGCGTTCTCGAACACGTAGAAGTCGTGGCCGAGCAGATCGGTCTGCACCAGCGCCTGCTCCTCAGTCATCGGGGTGACATCGATGACCTTCTCGCGGACGAGCAGATCGTCGTCCTCCTCGGGCAGCAGCAGGTCGGCCAGATCCTCGACGCGCTCGACCGGTGCGACATCCGCGGCGCTGGCACCGCCCTGGCGGTTGTCCACAACCTTGGTCTTGAACTTGCGCAGCTGGCGGGTGACCTTATCGGCGGAGAGATCGATGGCGGCATACATATCTGCGCCGTGCTCGGCGACGCGAATCACAGAGCCGCGGGCACGAACCGTGACCTCGACGATTGCCGGGTTGGGGTTCGAGGGGTTCTTCTCATAACGAAGCACGACGTCGACTGTCATGGGCTCGATATCGAAAACCTTGAGCGCCTCGCCGATCTTCTCGTCCACATGCGCACGCAGAGCATCGGTTACCGTCGTCTTGCGTCCAGAAACCTTGATATCCATACGTGGCTCCAATCTGCCTCGGGGACTTACTGTACTGGCTATGTACCCATTGCCGTGCATTTAATCACCCGAATTCCCAAAGGCCCGAATAACGACTGCTTGATACCGCATACCGAAGTCTCGCACTTTTCCGCGGCAAAGTGCGCTATATGAGGGCGTCGGCGGAGTTGGTTTTTCTCCTGGAAATTGCCCTTGAGCTGCTGGTTTTATCAAAATTGAAAAGCCGGGCTCCCCTATTGGGGAGACCCGGCCATGCGTGTTGAAACCGTGAAGAAGCGCCTTGTTCAATGTATGGCAGGCGCCACCCCTACCAATAACTAGCTATTGAGCTTGTTGATGTCATCGTCGGTGATGGCGCCCTCCTGGCTAGACGACGGGCGGTCGCCGTTGTTATCGGAGGTGTCGCCATCGGAGGACTCGGTCTCGTTGGACGTGGATTCGGATGCTTGCACATTGGCCCCCGAAACAGTCTTGGCGGTAAGGTCATAGGGCATTTGGCCGTACCAGACGCAGTGGACCGCCTCGAGCGTGCCGTCGACCGTGATGTCGTCGAGGGCATCGCTCACGGCACGGCACAGCTCATCGTTAGAGCTAAGGCCTGCGACGCCAAGCGTGGAGGGCGTCTCGAGCGTGCCGACACAGGAGATCTGGCTCATCAGGCGCGCGAGGTAACCACCGGCCGTGGAATCACAGATCACGTAATCGACCTCGCCCGACTCGAGTGCCTCGAAGCACTCGTTGATGTTGGAGAAGGTCTTTTGGTTGGCCGTGATGCCCTGCTTGGCGAGCGCTTCCTGCGAGGCCGAGAAGGTCTGAACGCCCAGGGTAGCGGTGTTAAGCGTTTCGGTGGAAACGCTCAACGACTCGCCGTCACTGCTCTTGCCGAATACGGCGGGGGCGTCGTACAGACAGGTGCCAAGCGAGCTGATATCGCCGTCCGTAGAGCTGACGTCGCCAATGAAGATATCGGCCTTTTTATCGCTGAGCGCGGAATCGGCCGAGGACGCATCGACAAAGGCGACCTTGAGACCCATGCGGCATGCGAGGGCACGAGCGGCATCGACCGCATAGCCCGTGAGGTTTCCGTCGGCATCCTGCATGGCTTGCGGGACATCGGAAGTATCGAGGGCGACCGTCAGGGTTCCCGGCGTGACCAGGGCATCGTCCGATACCGTGGGGGTAACGGTCTCGCGCTCGATCTGGTCGATCGTGGGCGTCGTGAACGTGGACAGTGGGCTGAACGCGCATCCACTCAGGCCCAAAACGGCAATGACCGCCGCGGTCCCAGCACCCAACCGAGCTGCATGCATCAAGCTGCCCCTCACCATGTCCGCTACCCTGCCTTCTATGTCGTATACGATCCGTGCCCTGCACGGAATATCGGGTTGTTCCCACCAGCTGACCTGGTATTTGACCCCACACTTGCGCACCGGGGCGTTTGCTCGGGAGGCCGCAGCCACCTTCACGACTGGCCCGCTCGCCCGCGAGGCGGTATTGCCCCAAAGAAAGTAGAACGGACGGTGCGGCTTACATCTAGGACGCGCCATGATCGCGCCGCGCGCACGCGGTCGCTTACGTGGATCCCTTTGACCGCGTCTGTCTTGGACTTGGATGGGCGCATTGCCCGTCCGCAACCACAGCCTGGCGGGAACGTAGCGCATTATAGCTAAGTTCAAGCTAAAGTTTAAGGTTAGGTCGTCATTCGCACCGCGAGTACAGATTTCGCAGGTCGAGGCGGGCAGCACACGGCGCTCTTCATCGGGATGGAAGTCCCTCCAACTGATGTGACCCATTTGCCGGCGCTCGGCGCGCATCATGCGTAGCGCCGAGGCGCCGGTCAGGATTACAGAGGCTGCCAGTTGCTCGCCTGTCGGCTCGACGCGCCGTGCAATCTTCACTGCCACAAAACCACCCCTACCAAACGCGTGCGATAGCGAGGCCGTCGACGGCTTTGGCGCCGGCGCGCTTAAGCTCCGCCGAGGCCGCTGCCATTGTCGCGCCCGTGGTAATGACATCGTCGATGAGCAGCAGACGACAGCCACGTACATCCTCGACCGTCTCGTACATGTCCCGGGCATGTTCCCGGCGCTCGGCGCGACCGAGTTCGCGCTGGTCGCCATGACCGTATTTGACCAAGGCGTCCAGCAATGGCACGCCCGAAAGATCGCAAAACGAGCGCGCGATTGCTTCCATGTGATCAAAACCACGCCGCCGAAACGCCGCCGCAGTCGCGGGCACAAATACCACCGCGTCGACACCGGACAGCACGCCGCCGTAACGGTCGGGGGCTGCTACCTGGGCATGCAAGGCGGTGTCGTAGAGCAGCTCTGCCAGATACGGTGCCAGACGGCGCTCGCCCGCATCCTTGTATGCCTTGATGATGCGCGGCAACGGATGTGCATAGACAGCGCACGCCAGGCAGCGATCGAGGGCCTTAGCCACCGTCGAAGACGCACCCTCGACCGAGCACTCGGTACACAGCAGGTCTCCAAACGGAGCGCCGCACCTCGTGCAGCTGTGGCGCGGATCGACAAGCGTGAGCGACGCCAGGCACTCCCGACAAATAAGCGCACCGGCACGCTCGCAACCGGCGCATCGCGTGGGCGAAAGAACCTCGAGTGCCTCATGCGCCGCGCGCTCGGCAAACGGTAGCAATTCATCCGCAAACGGCAAGATGCCGGCACTCCGTAAGCGGCTCAAACCATTCAGACAGTTATTTATGACAAAACCCTCCCTACGCTTGGGCGAAGGGAGGGTTGTCGATTCAGTGCCATGATACCCCGTTGCACTTGGGGTCAGACAAGTCGAATCCGCTTGCGGGCGCTATTCGCCGGCAGGCGGTTGCGGTGCGGACGAGGTGTGGGTCGAGCCTTCGCCACCATCCTGGCGCGGCTTGCGGGAACGGCGACGGCGGCGGCGCTTCTGACTCTGGTCGGCCGAGCCCTCGCCACTGCGATCCTCACGCGGTTCGCGCTCGTCGCGAGCACCGCCGCGCGAAGCCTTGGCGGCAGCTCCTCCGCCATCGCCGGGGCGACGGCGCGTGACCTTGACTTCACCATCCGAAACCTGATCGGCCACAGAAGGAACCGAGGGTTTCTGCTGCGTGCCCGAGGAATGGCGACGGCGCGGACGCGGCGCGCGCTCCTCCTCGCCACGTGGCCTGCCAGCCTTGTCGGCAGGCGCGTCGGAGGCCGAGGCACCCTTGGGAGCGGCACCGGCCTCGCGAGCGGCTGCGGTGCGGAAGGCGTCCTCGCGCTCCTCGCTCGACAGGTGGCGGCGACGACGGCGCGTGGGGTTCATGCCGCCGCCGCGGTTTTGCTGCTGGGGCTGCTGAGCCTCGCGCTCGCGAGAGGCGTTCTTGCCCGCGGTCTCGCCGTTGTCGACGGACGCCGCGCGCTTGCGGCGACGACGGCCGCCGGCCGCCTCCTCGGCCTCGGAAGCCTCGGCCTTGCCGCGGCCCTTTCCGCGGCCACGACCCTCGCCCTGGCCCTGACCGGCACAAGCATCGGATTCGGCATCGCGACGACGGCGCTTGGGCATCGACGTGCCGGCCAGACGGTCGGCACTCGACAGGCCATCGCCCACGTCGACGCCGTTCTCGCGATCGAGCTCCATGAGCGCCAGGCGCATCTCGGGCGACTCGATGCGCTCGAGCACATCGCGCGTCACGCAGTCGGGGCGGCAGCTGCAGCCCTGCTCGGCGGCCTTCTTTTTGCAGCCCTCCGAGCACGTCATATCGGCCAGGTTGACCTTAAAGACTTTACCGTTCTCCAGGCGCAGCACCAGCTGCTCACGCGGCGTGTCATATTCCTGGATACGCGCCTTGCCGAGCGGCGTATCGATGAGCGTCTTCTTTTTGGGCGCGCGGCTCTTAAAGTCCTTGTACGCCTCGAACTCATAGCGCAGGCAGCACATCAGGCGGCCGCACACGCCGCTGATCTTAGACGAATTGAGCGGCAGGTCCTGCTCCTTTGCCATGCGAATCGAGACGGGCTCAAACTGTCCGCCAAAGCGCGTGCAGCAGAGCTCCTGTCCGCATTGGGCATAGCCGCCCACCAAGCGAGTCTCGTCGCGCACGCCAATCTGGCGCATGTCAACGCGAATGTGCAGCGTCGAGGACAGGTCCTTGACGAGCTGACGAAAATCGACGCGCTCCTCGGCCGCAAAGTAGAATACGGCTTTCTCGCCGCCAAACAGGTATTCGACACCCACCGGCTTCATCTCGAGGTCGAGATCTTTGACCAGACGGCGGAAATCGACCATGGCCTCATCGCCCTGGATGGCCAGGTCGTCGGCAAGCTGCAGGTCGATATCGCTCGCCACACGCAGCACGGGCTTGAGCGGCTGACCGATCTCGTCTTGCGGCACCTCGAAGGGATCGGCCGTGACCAGGCCGATCTCGGTTCCGCGCTCGGTGGAGCAAATGGCATAATCGGCCTCGAGGATATCCAGATCCTGCGGGTCAAACCACAGGTCGCGCGAGGCGTAGGTAAACTTAACGGGTACGACTAACGGCATTTCAGTGCCTTCCTGATATCGAACAGCATGACCTCGATGGCCAGCTGGGGAGTAACGTTTCTGGCAATGTTGCGCTCGGCGGTCGCGACCGCCTCGAGCGCCCGGGTGGCACCCGCAACATTCGTCGCGGCGGCAAGCCGCCCGATCGTGTCGCGCACGTCCTCGTTCACAATGTCTGCCGCCTCATCCTGAAGCGTCAGCAGCACGTCGCGCATGAGCGTCCGCGCGCTCGCCAGCGCTTCCATGATACCCGAACGCTCGCGCGCGTTGAGTTCGCGCTTGTTGCGGTCCTCAAGCTGCTTCAATGCTCCACGCGACAGATAATCGGCGTTTTGCTCGAGCACCTTTTCCTGCGTGGACTTGACCTCGGCGAGCGGAGCCTTAACGGCGACGATGAGCGACTTGGCACGGCTGAGTACATCGGCCTCGTCGGCGGCGATGAGCGAATCGATGGCGCGGATCATTTGGCGGCGAGCATCCTGGCGCTCGGCGCTCTTAAGGAACTCGATGCCGCGCGTGGGGCTCCCCGCCACGGCGACCGCCATGCGACAGCGTGCGAGATCCTGGCCCGTCGCGCGGCTCACGGCCTTCGTGGCCACGGCGGGCGACACCAGCCGAAACGGAACGCACTGGCAGCGGCTCACGATGGTGGGCAACATCACGTCTGCCGAGGTGCCCAGCAAGATAAACATAACGCCCTCGGGCGGCTCCTCGAGCGTCTTGAGCAGTGCGTTGGCGGTGTTGGCGCGCAGCTGCTCGGCACGGTCGATGATGTAGACCTTGGCCTTGGCACGGATGGGCGCCAGCGGCACGTCGTCGAGCAGCTCGCGGGTCTGGGCGATGAGGTAGCCCGTGGCGCTCTCGGGCGTGTAATAGTGCACGTCGGGGTGCGTATGGCGGGCGACACGCACACAGCTATCGCATGAGCCGCAACCGTCCTGCTCGCACAGGAAGGCTTGGGCGAGCGCCCAGGCGGCATCGAGCTTGCCGGCACCGGGAGCGCCCAAAAACAGGTAGGCGTGCGATGCGCGGCCGCTGGCGACGGCGTTGGTCAAAAAATCGCGTACGCGCTCTTGGGTGTCGAGCTTGGCCAGCAGGCTTGCCTGAGCGGGGGCCATGTTACTCGGCCTCCTGGGCAAGCGTGGCGGCGACGGCGTCCTGGGAAATGTCGAGACCGTACGCGCGAACCTGCTCGACCGTCTGCGCGAAGACGTCCTCGATGGAAGCGGTGGCGTCGATGAGCTTCACGCGATCTGGCTCCTCGGCGGCAATGGCACTAAATCCCTGGTAAACGCGCTCCTGGAACGCCATGCCCTTGGCCTCCATGCGGTCGACCGCACCACGGGCGGACATGCGCAGCGCCGCCTGCTCGGGCGTGATGTGATAGACGAGCGTGAGTGCCGGGTGCGTCCCCGCGACAGCAAGGTTGTTGGCGTCGCGTACCATCTGGCGATCGAGGCCGTCGGCAAACGCCTGGTAGCAGGTCGTGGAATCATAGAAGCGGTCACACAGGACCACCTTGCCGGCCGCAAGGGCGGGAGCTATGACCTCGTGCACCAGCTGGGCGCGTGCGGCCTCGTAGAGCAGCAGCTCGCAGGTATCCCCCATCGCCGTATTGGCGGGGTCGAGCAGCAGGGCACGGATCTTTTCACTAATGGCGGTACCACCCGGCTCACGCAGGGTCACGACCTGGTAGCCAGCGAGCTCGAGCGCACGGGCCAGCAGGCGCGCCTGCGTGGACTTACCGGCACCATCGACGCCCTCGAGCGTGATAAAGCTATGTTGAGCGGGCTCAAAAGCCATGGGCGCAGTCCCTTCCTACAAGGCGCGTAAATGCAGATATATCAACCAAATCATGATACCCCAGGGGCAGGCGCACCCCAAATCCAACCTAGTCATTGGGGACGTTCTTAATTGACTGGTCGTTTAAGAACGTCCCCAATGACTAAAGGTGCCTTTCCAAAGTTGCGGTGAAATAGGGACTGACCGAAGCTCTAAGACCGCCAAACAGTCCCTATTTCACCGCAACTTATGATGGGGAATTTTGGATGCTTGGTATAATCGTCGTATGGCATTGAAATGTGGCGAAAGGAGTGGCAATGTCTCGGTATTGCGCCTCGTGCGGCAAGCTTCTTGCAGATAATGCCAAGTTCTGCACCTCGTGCGGTGCACCCGTTGAGCAAACAGCCGCGAGCGATAGCCAGCCCGCTTTTGAGCAGACCGGGCCCCTTGATACGCCGCAAGCCAAGGCGGACGATCCCCTCGCTTATCACCCCGACCCCGCCGCAAGCCCCGCGGCCGTCGAGACCACGCAGTGCATACCCGTCGCGAGCGGCTCGCCCCAACAGCAGCCGGCTCCCGCATACGTGCCTGCTTCGCCACAGACCCCCGCTCCCAAAAAGAGCGGCACCGGGGCGCTTGTCGCCGTTATCGTTGCGCTGGTGGCAATCATCATCGCCCTGGTCATCTTCTTTGTGATCAAACCGTTCGACAACTCCGCCACGCAGACGACTGCCGAGGTTACCAAGCTGCACCACGATGTTGACGATGATGACCTCAAGCCTCTCGGCGACCCCAATAGCCTTTACGACGATGACGATGACGACGAGGACGAGGCTGGCGGCGAAGCAACCCTCTCCGAGCAGAACCTCTACCGTCGCCTGAGCGAATACTACGACCTGCTCGAGGACCTCGATAGCCAGGTCCGCGCCTGCGCGCAGGCCTTCAATGGTAGCTATCTGGAAGAAGATCGCACCACCCGTCAAAATCTCGCCGACGTCGCCGAGCGCACGGAGGAGACCATCGAGCAGTATTACGATATCGTCGAGGACCTGGACGTCCCCATGAGCTCCAAGAACTACCACTCCTGGAAAGACATCATTGCCCTGTATGACGACCTGGATCACCGCATCGACGCGATCTGCGATGCCTGGGAGATCAGTCTAAAGTACGCAAAGCCCTCGGACCATAAGGACGAAATCGTGGCGCCGCTGGCACGCGACAACGAGCCGGGAACCAGCAGCAACAAGTATCGCTTGGACTTTGAGGACCGCTATCCCAGCGCCAAACCCGTCGAGGTGAACTAGCGTTTTGTCGTTCCCGAGCTGGCAGTTAGGGACGTTCCTACACTGCCGACAGAAAAGGAACGTCCCCAACTGCCGAACAAAAACGGGCGAGGATCATGGGACCCTCGCCCGTTTTTGTTT
This sequence comes from Collinsella sp. HCP3S3_E5, assembly GCF_052067635.1. NCBI lineage: Bacteria > Bacillati > Actinomycetota > Coriobacteriia > Coriobacteriales > Coriobacteriaceae > Collinsella > Collinsella sp. HCP3S3_E5. The sequence goes on from NZ_JBQHQF010000001.1 coordinate 116,545, forward strand.
TGGGCAATGTTTCGGCTGCGCCGCTACTTGCTGGCGGCCGCCTTCTTTGTGGTCGTCTTTTTCGCGGCAGCCTTCTTGGCAGTCGTCTTTTTCGCCGTGGTCTTCTTCGCCGTACTCGCCTTGGTCGTCGTCTTGCGGCCGCGGGCGGGCTTCTTCTCCTTGGTCGGGCAGTCCATGTTGACGCAGATGCGCCACGGACCGCGCGCCGTGTTGACCACCACGATGGGAGCGCCGCACTCGGGACAGGTCTCGCCCGTCGCCTCGAGTTTGCCACGCGCCGGCAGCGGATAGCTCACGCCGCAATCGTCATAGTTGGTGCAGCGGATAAAGCGCTTGCCGCTCTTCTCGCTCTTGTGCGCAATCAGATCGCCATGGCGTCCGGCCTCGGCGCACACCTTGCACTCGCCCACCTTAAGGTCGGGCTCGTAATTGGTGGGACACGTGGGGTTCACGCAGATCTCGAAAGCCTTCTGGCGGAACGGCTGGCACTTAATGCGCGGTGCGCCGCATTCGGGACACACGGCAGCCTCGCCCTCGAGCGGGCTCACCTTGACGCCGCTCGGCACCGGATAGGTCACGTCGCAGTCGGGCCAGCCCATGCAGCCGATAAAGCTACCGCGGGTCTTGGCGCTCGTCTTCATGACCAGATCCTTGCCGCACTTGGGGCAGGCGCCCACGCGCGCATCGGCCGTGACGGCATCGCTGATGGCGTCGCCCAGCTCCTGCGTATGCTTGAGCAGCTCATCGAGCACGCCGGCCAGCAGCGCGCGCGAGTGCGTCACGACATGCTCTTCGGTATCTTCGCCGCGCTCCACGCGGGTCATGTCGCCGTCGAGCTCGCTGGTCATATCGGGGCTCGTGATGCGCGGGGCAAACTGCGACAGTGCATCGATGATGGCGATACCCAGCTGACTCGGCTCCACGGGATCGTTTTTGAGGTAGCGCACGGCGTACAGGCGCTCGATGATGCTCGCGCGCGTGGACTTGGTGCCCAGGCCGCGCTTTTCCATCTCCTGCACGAGCTTGCCCTGGCTGTAGCGCGCGGGCGGCTCGGTCTGTTTGGCCTCGAGCTTAATGTCGAATACGTCGACCATGTCGCCCTGCTCCAGCGGCGGCATCTGCTCGTCGCGCTTGAGTCCGTACGGGTATGCCTCGCGGAAACCCGGGGTCACGAGCACATCGCCCGAAGCCACGAACGGCTCGCCGTTCACGTCGAGCTCGAGCTTGGTGTTCTCGATGGTGGCGGGGCCCATAAGCGTCGCCAGGAAGCGACGAGCGATGAGGTCGTAGAGCTTGCGCTGGCCACCGTCGAGCGTGGACGGATCGCCCTCGCCCGTGGGGTAGATAGGCGGGTGGTCGGTGGTCTCGACCTTGCCGCGCGTGGGCTTCATGGGACCGGCGAGCACCTTTTTGCATACGGGCGCCAGCGCCGGGTTGATCTTTGCCAGGTCACTCACCACGGCGCCCAGATCGAGCGTCGCGGGGTACACGGTGTTGTCGACACGCGGATAGCTGATGAGGCCCGCCATGTAGAGGGACTCGGCGATGCGCATGGTGCGTGCGGGCGAGATGCCCTCGGCCGCAGCGGCAGCCTGCAGCGAGGTGGTCGCAAACGGCGTGGGCGGCTGCTGCTTGCGCGAGCGCTTGGTCACCGCGGCAACGGTTGCCGTCGCAACGCCGTCGACATGGCCGTACGCCGTCTCGGCAGCATCCTTGTCGGTAAAGCGCGCCGTCTTGTGCGCGATCTTAAAGCGGTCCTCCTCGGCAGCAGCCTGCGCGGCAGCCATGCCGCGAATCTGCCAGTAGTCCTCGGGCACAAACGCCATGCGCTCGCGCTCGCGCTCGACCACCAAGGCGAGCGTCGGGGTCTGCACGCGGCCGGCAGAACGCACGTTGCCAAAGCCGCCAAACTTGGCGAGCGTCAGGTAGCGCGTGAGCACCGCACCCCAAATGAGGTCGATGTGCTGACGACTCTCGCCGGCATCGGCCAGGTTCTGGTCGAGCGAGACGAGGTTATCAAAGGCCTGCGTGATCTCGGCCTTGGTAAACGAAGAATACTGGGCGCGGGCAACCGGCAAGTCGGGCGCAACCTCGCGCACCTTGTTGAGGGCGTCCGAACCAATCAGCTCGCCCTCGCGATCGAAGTCCGTGGCGATGATGACGCTGTCGGACTTCTTGGCAAGGTTCTTGAGCGAGCGAATGAGTTCTTTCTCGGCCGGCAGCTTGATAACGGGCGCCCAGGTAAGGTAGGGCAGGCTCTCGAGCTTCCAGCCTTTGATGGAGATACCGTCGGCAAGGAACGGTTTGCGCTTGGTGTCATAGGGCGGGCGCGCCAGGCCATCGGGTATGTCGGCCGGCAGCATCTCGCCGTCCTCGGTGACCGAGTACCAACCCAGCTTTTTATCGAACAGCACGCTGTCGCAAAAATCGGGCGCAAGGATGTGACCGGCAAGGCCGATTGTCACGCACTCCTCGCCCTTCCACTCAAAACGGTAGATGGGGGTGTTGTACACCTTGTCCTTTTTGGGCTTGCCCGTGGAAAGACGCTCGGCAATCTGACGCGCGGCGTCGTTTTTCTCGGCGATGATGAGCTTCAAAAGAGGCTCCTATCTCGTGTGTCTGCGGCTGCGCCCGCACGTACGACGGCCGACTTACGCCCTTGTTTGTTCGATCTGCCCGATGAGCCAATCGCACCAGGCATCCATGCCCTCGCCCTTGCGTGCGCTCACGGCAAACCGCGGCGCCTGCGGATTGAGGTCATCGAGTGTCTTAGTATACCTATCCATGTCAAAATCGAAAGCCGGGGCCACATCGACCTTGTTGAGCAGCTGTGCGCCAGCGTGCTGGAAGATGCCCGGGTACTTAATGGGCTTGTCGTCGCCCTCGGGCACCGAGAGAATCATGATGGACAGGTTCTCGCCCAGGTCAAAGTCGACCGGACAGACCAGATTGCCCACGTTTTCGATAAAGATAACATCGATGTTTTGAAGGCCCACTGCCTGGTCAAACGCATCAACGGCCTCCATGATCATGTTGCCCTCGAGGTGGCACAGACCGCCCGTGTTGATCTGAATGGCGGGCATGCCGGCTTCCTTCATGGTGATGGCGTCGACATCCGAGGCGATATCGCCCTCGATGACGGCACAGCGCAGGCCGGCTTTGTCGCGCAGGCGCTCGTTGGTGCCCAGAATCGTGGTGGTCTTACCAGAGCCGGGACTCGACAGCACATTGATCACATAGGTGCCTGTCTCTTTGAATCGCTGACGCAGCTGATCTGCCAGGCGCTCATTGCGCGACAGAATCGGCGATGCGATATCAATAGTTTTCTCGGCCATACTCGGCACTCCTTACTTCTACCATTTATACCCCGTCCCCAAATGGCAGGCTGGTTAATTGTCGGGGGTTTCAATCTCGATGCTGGCGATGTCGAGCTCGCGGCCGTGCAGCAGGCGCACGTTGGTGCCGCCACACTGAGGACAGCGGCAATGGAAGCGGTCGTGCTCAAAGACCTCGCGGCAGTCCAGGCACTCGCTTTGTGGATGGACTTCCTCCACGGCAAGCTCGCAGCCGCGCGTGAGCATGTCCTCGTCGCGAAACGTCTCCCACGCAAAGTCGAGCGCCTCACGCACAACTTCGGTCATATCCCCAATGCGCAGCGTTACCAAAACAGCGCGCGAGGCCCCCGCCCCACGCGCCGCGCGAATCACTGTATCGAGTATGCCGTTGACAATGCCAACCTCGTGCATACGGATTTACTCCTCGTCGTCCTCGTCGTCGTTCGAGAACAGATCCAGACGGCTCACAAACAAGCCTTCCTTGCCATCGCGCGCGGTAATGACCACGCGGGCGATGGCGAGCGAAATCTCGTAGAGCGAGAGCAGGGCGCCATACATGAGACCCAGCGTAACGGGCGAGCCGTCGGGCGTAATCACAGCCGAGCCCGCAAGCAGGCCAACGTATACGTAACGCCAGGCACCGCGGAAGGCCGCATAGGACACGATATGGAAGACAGACAGGTAGAAGATGATGAGCGGCAGCTCAAACGCCACACCAAAGCCGATCATAAAGAGCAGCTCCATGTTGACGTAGTTCTCCAGATCGGGCAGCGCCGTAGCGACGGCCGAGGTTTCGCCGATGAGCCACTCAAAGCCCGCAGGGATGATGATGAAGTAGCAAAAGATTGCGCCCAGGAAGAACAGCACCGTCGAGGCGAGCACCGTGGGCACAACCCACTTGCGCTCGTTGGGGCGAAGCGCCGGCAGGAAAAACGCCAGAATCTGCCAAATGATCATAGGCGTGCACATGACAACGGCCATCTTGAGGGCCAGCGAAAAGCGCAGACCAAAGCCGCCGAGCGTGGTGGTGATGTAGAACTTACCGTCCGGCACAAAGGAGCGGATGGGGTCTTCCAGGATGTCGAGCACCACGGGCGTGGCGAAATACAGCACGATGGCGGCGGCAAAGACCGACACGACCACGATGGTCAGGCGACGACGGAGCTCACCCAGATGATCGAAGAGCGGCATGCGCGCAGGTCCGATAGGCATTACTCATCGCCTCCCTTCGGGGCATGGGCGGCAGCGGCGTCGTCCTCGGCCTCGAGCTCGCGAGCGAGCTGGTCGACGACGGCCTTGCGCTTGCGGGGACGACGGGCGTAGAGGTCAGCCGTCGTGGGCTCTGCCGGCTCGGGCTCGGGCTCCGGCTCTGCAGCAGGCTCGGGCTCGACGGCGGCAGCGGCAGACTCGGCGCCCTCAGCCTCACCAGCAGCACCTTCGTCCTCGGCAGCACCCTCACTCGCGGCCTTCTCGGCGGCAAGGCGGGCACGGCGCTCGGCAAAGGTCTCCTTCTTTGCGGGCGCGGCCGTCTCGACGGCATCCTCGTCCGCATCGGAATCGTCGTCGACGGCAGCCTTCTTGGGCTTGACCGGAGCCGAAGCGGCCTCGCTTACCGGATCGATAATCTCGGACTGAACAACAGCCGTCATCTTTTCCTGCGTCTCGCGGAACTGACGGATGGCACGGCCGATCGTGCGGCCCATCTGCGGGAGCTTATCCGGGCCAAACAGCAAAAAGCCGAAGACCACGATGATCGCGAGCTCACCCTCTCCAATACCAAACACACATACCTCCAAGGCTCGATGTGAGTCGAGCCCGCACCGCGCCATTCGGCCGGAACTCGTCTATTCATTCGGTCAAGTATAGCGCCCGGACGTCAAAACATCCGAGCGCATCACAAACATATACCAAACGGCACGCCCTTTTTGGGGCAGGGCTTATGCCGCCGTAATTGAAATCTCCTGGTCGACACCCAGCAACTGAACCACGCGCATCACCGGGGGTTGCACGTTGACGCAGCCAAACCGCTTGTCGTGATCGGCTGCGTGGTGCGCGGCGCCCACAAGTACGCCAATACCTGTCGAGTCGATATAGCTCACCTGGGCAAAGTCGAGCTCAACGGCCTCGGTGGGCTGCTCGAGCGCCAAGTCGATGGCGTTACGCAAGCTGTCGGCGTTAGAGATATCAATCTCACCGGTCACCCTGATGGTGTAGAGCTCCGGCGTGGGGTTGGTGGAAATACCCAAATCCATATATACGCTCCTTTGCGTATCGAGAGTGCGGATGGTACTGGACGCGGATTTGCGGGGCCCTACGCGTTAGGCGCGCTCGGCACGAGCAAGCTCGGCAGCGACGAGCTTGACGGCCAGCACCAGCACGTCGAGTGCGGCCTCCAGGTCCTCGACCGTGGGATAACTCGGCGCGATGCGGATGTTGGTGTCGCGCGGATCCTTGCCATAAGGCCAGGTGGCACCTGCCGGCGTGAGCTTGACACCCAGGTCGGCGCAAAGCGCGGCGACCTTTTGGGCCGAGCCCTCGGGGCCATCAAAGCTCACAAAGTAGCCGCCGCGGGGATGCGTCCAAGTAGCGCAACCCGTATCGCCCAGGCCCTCAGTGAGCTTGCGCTCGACGGCCTCAAAGCGCGGACGCAAGAACTCGGCATGCTTTTTCATGTGCTCCTTGACCGCCTCGATGGTGGGAAGGAAGCGCACGTGGCGTAGCTGGTTGAGCTTGTCGGCGCTGATAAGACCGGCCTTCAGGCGCTTGGAGAACTCCGCGATGACCGCGGGACTCGCACCGATAAAGCCGATGCCCGCGCCCGGGAAGGTGATCTTGGACGTCGAGGCGAATGCCACCACGCGGTCCTCGGTACCCGCCGCGCGGGCAAGATCGAAGATGTTGGCGAGCTCGTCGGTCTCGTCGTACAGGTCGTGCACGCAGTAGGCGTTGTCCCAAAAGATGCGAAAATCGGGCGCGGCCGTGGGCATCTCGACCAAGCGGCGCACGGTGTCCTCGCTAAAGGTGATGCCCGTGGGGTTGGAATACTTGGGCACGCACCAGATGCCCTTGATGGAGTCGTCGGTGGCAACCAGGCGCTCTACCTCGTCCATGTCGGGGCCGTTGCCGGTCATCGCGACGGGGACGTTCTCGATACCCAGGTCGGCGGTGATGCCAAAATGACGGTCGTAGCCGGGAACCGGGCACAGGAACTTGACCTTCTTACCGTCGTGCGCAGCCTCATAAGCCTCCCAAGGCTCGCTGCCGCACGAGCCGCAGCGCCAGAACATACCGGCGATATCGTGCTCGATCAAAAGGCTCGACGAACCCAGTACGAGCGTCTGATCGGCGGGGCAACCCAGGAACTCCCCCGCCAGCTTGCGTGCCGAGGGAATGCCCTCAAAGCAGCCGTAGTTGGAGCAGTCGACGTTACCGTCGTGCAGATCGGCGTCGGCATTGAGGATATCGAGCATGGGGCGCGAGATGTCCACCTGGGAGGGCGACGGCTTGCCGCGCGCCATGTCGAGCGCCAGGCCCTTGGCCTTGACCTCGGCAACCTCGGCTTTGAGCGCCTCGATGGCGGCATCGAGTTCGGTGGTTTCCATCTTCTGGTAGATCGTCTGCATGGGTGCGACCTTTCGCAAAGCGGGACGTTGCAGTTTGTCTAAGTATAGACCGCTACCGCCGCAACGGTATGAAGCCGTGATAGATTAAGTCCATCGCAATGAATTACGATATCCACCGTATGACCCGTATAGCCGCATGGCACATCCAAGGAGGCAGTATGGAATACGGCTCTTTTCAAGCCGAGGAGTTCGGAGACCTGCAGCGTCTGGTCGACGGCTTGTTTTATGACCGTAAGGCCATTGACCGCCTGGATCTAATCGTTCAGGCGGAGATTTTGGACCTGGCTCCCGATCTCATGGAAATCGTGAATCTTTTGCCGCCCGGCTACTACGACCGCCAATCGCTTTGCGACCAGCTTAACTCAGCCCTTGCCGCCCACGGCTGGGGCGCCGTCTACGGCACCGTGGAATAAAAATGGCAAATAAATGAAACGCCGTTTGTGACAGTGCTCACAAACGGCGTTTTTTCACACGAGGGCATCCGGGGCATGTCCGGCCCCGGTTTTCGCGCTCCTACTCGTCCTTGGGCGAAGGGTGCTTGCAGACCACACTCATGTAGATCATGCCCAGCACGGCCGCGGTAACAGAACCGGCAAGAATGGCGGCCTTGGCGGCCAGAACCTCGAACTGGGCCGTCGGGAAGGCGAGGCCGCTGATGAGGATCGACATGGTAAAGCCGATGCCACCCAAAATGCCCACGCCGGCGATCATATGCCAGTTAACGTTATGAGGCAGCTCGCAAGCCTTAAGCTTGACCAGGGCAAACGTTACGCCAAAGATACCGATCGGCTTACCCAGCAGCATGCCAAAGTACACGCCGAGGGTCACCGGGTCGGTAAGCAGCACGCTCATGTCCACGCCCACAAGGCGAACCTGCGCGTTGACAAACGCAAAGATCGGCAGGATCACAAAGTTGACCGGCGTGGAGATCAGGCGCTCCATGCGGATGAGCGGCGGGGTCACACGGTGCATGACACGCTCGACCTTGGTGGTCGAAAGGGTAAAGTCGTGCTGGCCCAGGATGTGCGCCTCGTCGTCGTAACGGTCGTCGAGCAACGGCAGGTACTCGCCTAGCCAATCGGTAAGGCTATCGAGCTTAACACCGCACTTGGCCGGGATGGTGAAGGCCAGGATGACACCGGCAAGCGTGGCGTGCACGCCGCTCTTAAACATGCAAAACCACAGCAGCAGACCAAGCACCGAGTACGGGGCAAGGCGATAATGCTGAGTCTTGTTGAGCCACACAAGTGCGCAGGTCACAACTGCGACGGCACCCAGCCAAAACGGACTGGGGCTCTGGCCGTAGAAAATGGCGATGGCGGCGATGGAGATGAGGTCGTCGGCGATGGCGAGCGTCGAGAAGAACACGCGCACGCCGTTGGGCACGCGATTGCCCAAAAGCGACAGCACGCCCAGCGCAAAGGCAATATCGGTTGCCATGGGGATGGCCCAACCGTTGCGGGCGCCGGCATGGTTAAAGATCAGGTAGATGCAGGCGGGAACGACGACGCCGCCCACGGCTGCCAGCATGGGAAGCATGGCCTGACGCGGATTCTTGAGCTCGCCGACCGTCATCTCGTACTTAAGCTCAATGCCCACCAACAAAAAGAAGATCGCCATGAGAAAGTCGTTGACGAAAAGCTCGACGGTGAGGCCAGCCGTAAGGTTGCCCAGACCCACATACAGCGGGGTCTCCAAAAAGTGATGGATAGCCTCGTAGACATCGGTGTTGGCGCAGATAACGGCGGCGATGGCGGCGATGACCATGACGGCGGCGGAAATCGTGCCGTTCTCGGCGATGCGCTCCCAGATGTCATGACGTTCAAAGCGCTTGCGCTCACGAACGTTGAACAGCTGCTCAGTTGCTGCCATGGGCGGCTCCTTTCACGGGAAAGCTCCCGTCTTAAAAAAGCACGGCCCGCCCAAGTGGCGGCACCGCGCTCCAACGTATTACGCTTGCATCTAGCCTACCCTGCACGACAAGCACGCAGGCGTGGCCGAAAAGCGGAACCACAGGTTGAACATTATTTGCCCAACGGTACGGGCGCCCCTGTCCAATAGAGGACGCGGTCCCGCGCACAAAAAACGACCGGAGCGCGGGGCGTCCGCGGTCCGGTCGTAGCAGGCTACAAAACCTAGCAGGCGGCCATGATGGGGGCAGCGACCTGCTTCTTACGGGAGAGGACGCCCGGCATCCAGACGCCGTCGTGCTCGTCGGCAATGCCCAGGCCCTTCTGAGCGGCCTCGGTCTCGCCCTCGAGCAGGACCTGCGAGCCCTCCTCCATGATGTCGGTGATGCACAGGACGATGCCGTCGGCACCCTTCTCGGCGGCGTAGGCGCGCATGGCCTCGCGGATCTCGTCGATCATGCCGAGCGCACGGCTCTTGTCGACGGTCTCGTACTGGCCGATGAGCAGCTTCTTGCCGGCGGGCTCGAACATCTTGATGTCGTTGCCGACCATCTCGGCTGCGGTGAAGGAGCCGGACGGACGGGTGAGGAAGACCTCCATGCCAAACTTGACCGGGTCGACGCCCACCTGCTCGCCGAGCTTGGCGGCGACGGCGCGGTCGACATCGGTGGTGGTGGGGCTCTTGAGCATGAGCGTGTCGGTCATCATGGCCGAGAGCAGCAGCTTGGCCTGAACGTCGGAAAGCTCAACGCCGAGCACGCCGGCGAGCTTAGTGACGATGGTGCAGCTGGAACCCCAGGGCAGGCAGATGTAGTGCAGCGGGCCGGCGCTCTCAAAGTCGCCGATGCGGTGATGGTCAACGACGCCAAAGACCGTGGCGTCCTTAAGGCCGGCGACGGACTGGGCGGACTCGTTGTGGTCGGTGAGAACGACAAGCTGGCCGGCCTCGACGGACTCAATCATGCGGGGCTCGGCAATGCCGGCGTCTGCGAGCAGCTTGGCGGACTCTGCCGGAAGCTGACCAAGAGCGCAGACCTCATAGGTGTTGCCGGCATACTCAACCTGATTGAGCAGCTGAGACAGAACGACGGCGCTCATGATGGCGTCGTTATCGGGGTTCTGGTGACCAAAGACAAGAACGTTTGCCATGGGTATCCTCCACTTGGTATGTGTAATTAGACGTAGCTATGGTAGCACGCTGGCAGCTGGCCTTTGGGGACGGAAGGGCCACGGCATATTTTGTGGCAGGTATGGGGGCCAAGGCTGTCCCTTTTGCACCATGTTGGTGCAAAGTAACCTGGCCCCCTTGCACCAGCTATTTACCGGCAGCGCGCAGGGCTACGTAGGCAGAACCGATGATGCCGGCGTCGTTTCCGAGCGAGGCAACCTTAATGGGCGTCTCGCGCGAGGCGGAAAGCGCGTAGCGCTGGAAGTACTCGCGAACCTTATCGAGGTAGACATCGGCCGAGGCGGAGGCGCCGCCGCCGATCAGGAACATCTCGGGATCGACCACGTTGGCAATAAGCGCCAGGGCACGGCCAAGATAGTCGGCCATGGTATCGGCCGCGGCCAGCGCGAGCTTATCACCCTCGCGGCAGGCTTGGAACACGTCCTTGGAATCGGAGGGGCCGGTGAGCTCGATGGGCTCGACGCCCGCCTTCTTGCACTCGGCAAGGTAGTTGCTCACCACGCCGGTGGCGCTGGAATACTGCTCCAGGTGGCCATGGCCGCCGCAGCCGCAAGTGCGCTCCTCAGCCGGATTCAGGCACATATGGCCAATCTCGCCGCCAGCGCCCACAACACCCGACACCACATCGCCGTTGACGATAACGCCGCCGCCCACGCCGGTACCGATGGTGACCATCACCACATTCTGCACGTCCTTGGCAGAACCGAGCCAAGCCTCGCCCATGGCAGCGGCGTTGGCATCGTTCTCGTACTTAACGACCGCATCGGGGCAGTGCTCCTGAATGGCGATCCTCAACTCGGGCAGGTTAATGGCAATGTTGGCCTTGACCTTGGCATCGCCCGCTGCCGGAATGGGGCACGGAACAGCAAGGCCAATGCCCGCCACAAAGGCGCGCGGAATCTGTGCCTTGGCGACCACCTGGTCGATAGCCTCGGTCACCGCGGCAAAGCCCGCAGCGTCAACGATGGGAGGCGTGGGCACGCTGACCTTCGCAAGCAGGTTGCCATCCCCGTCGAACAGGCCCTCCTTAACCGAAGTGCCGCCGACGTCGATGCCGATGTAGTACTGCTTAGGTTCCATAGGGGCCCGCCTTTCTCGTTTAAACATTGTCTGTATGGTACCGCTCCCAAGGCAAAAACCTACCAAAAAGGGACAGGTTTGTTTTGGTAGGTTTTATCTGAGGAAATGCAGAATACAGGATTCGGTTCGCTGGGTGCTAAATCGGTTCGGCCCCGTCCTCGGACCGATTAGATTTCTCAACACGACATTATTCGAATGTATATTTATTTAGAGCGCTTTTATTTTTAGCGCAAAGCGACTTTTAGTAATATATCTATCGAACTTTTCAATGACTCAATAGGGATACTTAGGTGTTGAGTATACTTTCTTTTATACTCAATCAAGTTGGAAAGGAGGTTTCATGATTCCCAAATACGAGGCGATAGCTGCAGATATTCGTCGAAGTATTGAGGATGGCGCTCTTAAACCAGGCGACAAGCTTCCCACCGTCGTTGAGTTCTGCGAGCTCTATAGCGTTTCCAAAATCACCGTCAAACGAGCTATCGAGCAAATCACCGAGGAAGGTCTTGTTACCAGCCGTCGTGGATCGGGTACCTACGTTAAGGACACGGCGGGGCTTCCCGGCCAAGCGTTTTTCCAGGGCAAAAACGACCGTGCCCAGGGCTTTTCGTATGAGCACCGCGGGGAGAAGGTGACCTCGGTGGTCTACGACTTCTCGATTGTTAATCCACCAGCGGACATCGCAGCCCAGCTGGGAATTGCCGAGGATGACTTTGCCTATCACATCGTGCGCGTGCGTCAGGCCGATGAGAAGCCCATCGTTATCGAGTACACCTACATGCCCCTCGAGCTGATTCCGGGCCTTAAAAAGAAGGACCTGTACGGATCGGTCTACCGCTTTGTCCGCGAGCAATGTGGGCTGAAGATCTCGAGCTTCCACCGTACCATTCGCGCCGTGGCAGCAACCGAGGAAGAAGCCGAGCGCCTGGACACCAAACCTGGCTCTCCCCTACTCGAGCTCAACCAGATTGGCTTTTTGGACAGCGGCGCGGCCTTTGAGTATTCGGTCTCGCGCAACGTTGGCGACCGCTTTGAGTTGCACAACGTAACGTTGGCATAGGTTTTTGTAGTCATGCGGGCGCTCGTTTTGAGCTGTTTGTGCAACGCCCGCGCAACACAATGGGGTATGAATATGTCCGATTTGATTAAACTGACGCCGATCTTCCACGAGAAGATCTGGGGCGGCCGCCAGCTCGAAACCGTATTTGGCTACGACATTCCCGAGGGTCCCATCGGTGAGTGTTGGGCCATCTCGGCCCACCCCAACGGCGACTGCCAGATTGCGGAGGGCCCGTATGCCGGCCACACGCTGTCGTGGCTGTGGGCCGAGCACCGCGAGCTCTTTGGCAGGTGCGAGGGCAAGGAGTTCCCGCTGCTCGTTAAGATTCTGGACGCCAAGGACGACCTTTCGATCCAGATTCATCCCAACGACGAGTACGCCGCCAAGCACGAGAACGGCAGCCTGGGCAAAACCGAGTGCTGGTATGTGCTGGACTGCGAGCCCGGCGCCACGATCATCGTCGGCCAGCGCGCGCATGACCGCGCCGAGGCCGCACAGATGATCGAGGGGGGCCGTTGGGACGACATGCTCAACGTGCTGCCGATCCACAAGGGCGACTTTTTCCAGATTGATTCCGGTACCGTGCATGCCATCAAGACCGGCACGCTCATTTTGGAGACGCAGCAGTCAAGCGACGTGACGTATCGCCTGTACGACTACGACCGTCCCGGCACCGACGGCAAGCTGCGTCCGCTGCACATTGAGCAGAGCCTCGACTGCATCGACTTTGATGCTCAGGCTCCGACCGACGGCACGGTGGCCGCGCCCGAGGTGAACGGCGTGACCGAGCTCGAGTCTAACTCCTGCTACACCGTCGATCGCGTGCGCGTCGACGGCAGCAAGACCTTGGAGCAGCGCTGGCCCTTCATGTGCCTGTCAGTCATCGACGGCAAAGGCACCGTCTGCGGCGACCCCGTCCACAAGGGAAGTCACCTGCTGGCACCCAGCACCGTCAGCTCCATTGACCTCGAAGGCCAGATGGAACTGATTATCAGCCACCTCTAGGTCGCGCCAACAACCAAAACGCAACAAGGGGCTCTCCCGACCATGTACGGAAGAGCCCCTACTCGTATCTATCTATCAGCCCACCCGGCTCTCCAGATCAAAAAGCGAACGAGCAGAGCAACGTTCGTCCAGCAACGTTACCCGAGGACCTGGGCGGGCGTATGGGGCAACATCGATCGCGAGTTCCGCACGCAAAGGAGGCCACTTAATGTGGCCTCCGTCTTGCGCAGGACTGCCCGAGCAGGCGATGTTTCCCCATACGCCCGCACAGGTCCGCCGGGATTACGACAGCTTGACGATCGGCGCAAAGCCCTTCATAAGCTTTTTGGTCTGGCCGGTCTTTTCGAATTGGACCTCGATCATGTCTCCAGCGACCGAGATCACGGTACCCGTGCCAAAGGTCTTATGACTCACGGTATCGCCCGCGGCAAAGTCCTGCGACGCGCTGGCGCGATCGACCTTGCGCTCCACTGTTGGGGACACCTTGGACGACGGCTTTTTGGCTCGCGGTGCGCCCGAGCCAAAGGTCGAGGCAACGCGACCGGCGTCGGGCGAGACCCCACGATGGCGCTCGGTCCCGTAGCTGCTGCCGCCAAAGAAATCGTCGAAGCTCGATCCGCCGCGCGAACCGGAACCGCCGGTCGAGCGCGTATGCGAACCAAACACCTTGCCGCCATACATATCCGAACCCATGCCCGAGCCAAAGGTGCCGCGACGGTCGCCGCGTTTCTCCCAGCCCGTGCCCTCAAAACCGGCAGAACCGATACCGCTAAACTCGATATCCTCAAACGGAATCTCGTTGAGAAAGCGCGAACGCGGGTTGGCGGAGGTCGAACCGTAGGTGCGACGCGTGGCCGCATAGGTCAAGAACAGGCGCTTGCGGGCACGCGTGATGGCGACGTAGGCCAGGCGACGCTCCTCCTCGAGCTTGCCCGGATCATCGCTGCCGCCAAAGTCGTGCACGTGCGGAAAGATACCCTCCTCCATGCCGGCCACGAACACCGCCGGAAACTCCAGGCCCTTGGCGGAGTGGATGGTCATCATGGTAATGGCATGCGTCTCGCCGGCCAGGGAATCCAAGTCGGAGCGCAAGGCCAGCCACTCCATGAGTGCCGGCAGCGCCTTACAGGTGAGCGGACCGTAGGTACGCTCGATCTCGCCGGCATGCACGGCACCCGCCGACAGCTCCGTCGGCGCGGCATACGCGTTGCCTGCGATGGCGGCGGCCAGGGCATCCTGCGGAGACAGCGCCGGAGCGGCCAAGCCATCGAGCGGATTGGAGCCCGCGGCGTCACGGGCGCCGACGAGCGCCTCAAACGAGGATGCCGGGACAGATGGCCCCGGTTCGGGCGCAGACACGCTCACCACGACGGGCTCGGGCTCGGCGCCGGCAGGCACGTCGGCAACACCGGCTGCGCGCAGCTCTTCTAGGCTCTCGAGCGTACCCTCGATATCCTCGTGCGTCTCCTCAAATTCCGCCGCAACGCCCAGAAATTCCTGGATGTTCTCGGCGCGGCTCTCAGATTCCATGGTGCCCTCGACGCGAAACGCCTGCAGAAGGCCCGTCTTATCGACGATCATCTCGACAACGTCCTTGAGCTCGCCGTCCATGCGGCGGCCCTCGCGCACCAGTGAGACAAAGCTCGACAGGCCGTTGCGCACCCTGGCGCTAAACATGCCGGTTTCGGCGCACGCGATCTCGCAAGCCTGGAAGAACGAGCAACGGTTGTCGCGTGCCAGCTGCTCGATCTTTTGGATTGAGGTGGAGCCAATGCCGCGGCGCGGTGTGTTGATGACGCGCTTGACGCTCATCTCGTCGGCCGGGTTCACGATCATCTTGAGGTAGGCCATGACGTCGCGAATCTCGGCACGGTCGAAGAATCGAGTGCCGCCCACGATCTTGTAGGGCACGCCCGCGCGCAGAAACATATCTTCGAGAATACGCGACTGGGCGTTGGTGCGATAAAACACGGCGATGTCGTCGTAGCTCGTGCCTTTGGCATGCAGTTTCTCGATCTCACCGGCAATCCAGCGGCCCTCGTCGCGCTCGTCGCTCGCCTGGAAGGCCTGAATCTTCTCGCCATCGCCCTCGGCCGTAAACAGGCGCTTGTCCTTGCGCTGCGAGTTGTGGCGCACCACGGCGTTGGCGGCGTTTAGGATATGGCCCGTAGAGCGGTAGTTCTGCTCGAGCTTAACGGTCTTGCAGTTTTTAAAGTCCTGCTCAAAGTCCAAGATGTTGGTGATGTCGGCGCCACGCCAGCTGTAAATGGACTGGTCATCGTCGCCCACAACCATGAGGTTTTGGTACTTGGCGGCCAGAAGGTTGGCGATTTCGTACTGGACGTGGTTGGTGTCCTGATACTCGTCGACGCTAATGTAGCGGAAGCGCTCCTGGTACTTGTCGAGCACCTCGGGGCGGGTACGCAGCAGTTCGAGTGTGCGCACGAGCAAATCGTCGAAGTCCATCGCGTTGGCGGCGCGCAGGCGGCGCTCCAGCTCCAGGTAGACCTGCGCGGCCTTTTTGTCGTTGGGGCTATCGGCGGATTTGAGCATGTCCTCGGGGCCGATCATGGCGTTTTTGGCCGAACTGATCTTGCTGCGAATCATGTTGATGGGGAACTGCTTTTGCTCGATGCCGAGCGCCTGCATAATGTCACGCACCATGCGCTTTGAGTCATCGTCATCGTAGATGGTGAACTGACCGGTGTAACCCAGCAGGTCGGCGTCCTCGCGCAGCATGCGCACGCACATGGCGTGGAAGGTGCACACCCACATGCCGCGGGTACCGCTGGGAATGAGCGCCGTCAGACGCTCGCGCATCTCGGCCGCGGCTTTGTTGGTAAACGTGATGGCAAGAACCTGCCAAGGCTTAACACCCAGGTCGCCGAGCATATGCGCGATGCGGAAGGTCAGGACGCGAGTCTTGCCCGAGCCTGCGCCGGCGAGGACCAGCAACGGGCCCTCGGTGGTCAGGACGGCCTCGCGCTGGGCGGGATTAAGGCTGTCAATGTCGACGAGCGGCTTGACGGGCTTGGGTGCCGGCGCGGGAGCGTCGTAGATGTCGAGCGGAACGAGCTCGGGCTCCGGCGCAGCGGGGGCGATGTATGCATCGAGCGGCACGGGTTCCGGCGCGGGCGGCACGGGTACCGCGGCGTTCTTTTCCCAGGGCAAGGGCTGGGTCATGGGCGACTCCTCATCTGACGGACGGCGCGCCTGCGGGCGGCGCCATAGTTTGAGCCGTACCAGTATACCGAGCCGCGCGGACACCGACGCAAATCACACCACGACTCCGTGCGCCGCGCTCTGGCCGCCGCGCAGCGTCGACTAAGTTACAGGCCGAGCATAGGCTCCAGAACAAAGAAGTACGCGAGCACCACGATGCCCAGAATAATGCGGTAGACGCCAAAGCACTTAAAGTCGTGACGGCGAACGAAGCCCATGAGCCACTTGATGGCAATAAGCGAAACCACAAAGGCCACGACGCAGCCCACGCCCAGAATGGCAATCTCGTTGGTGCCAAACGCACCGCCCTTAACGAAGTACTTGACCAGCTTGAGCGCGCTCGCGCCAAACATAACGGGAATGGCCAGGAAAAACGTGAACTTGGACGCCACCGAGCGCGTGCAGCCCAGCAGCAGGCCGCCGATAATGGTAGAGCCGGAGCGTGATGTGCCCGGAATCAGCGAAAGCACCTGGAAGCAACCGATACCCAATGCGGTCTTCCAGCTCAGGTCCTCGAGCGTGGCGATGGATCCAAAATCCAAATCCTCGTCATTGTCATTGTCTTCGGCAATATCCGCCGCAGGCGACGCGAAGTGTGCACCGGCGGGACGCCCGCCCGCCACCACAGCACACGAACCAAACGAATCGGCAAGAGCGGCGTTCTCGCGCTTACTCGCACGCCAGTTCTCAATCACGATAAACAACACGCCGTACACGATGAGCGCCAGCGCCACGACGGGGGCGTTATAGAAATGCTCCTCCATCCAGTCGTTGAGCGGCAGACCGATCGCCGCGGCGGGAATACAGCCAAGCACAATCTTGCCCCACAGCACCCAGGTGTCGCGACGACCCTCCTTGCCCTTGCTGGGCGAGAACGGATTTAAGTCGTAGAAGAACAGAACGCAAACGGCCAAAATGGCGCCAAGCTGAATCACGACCAGGAACATATTCCAGAATGTCTCGCTCACATTCATCTTGACGAACTCGTCCACCAAGATCATGTGGCCCGTCGACGAAACGGGCAGCCATTCGGTGATGCCCTCGACCAGGCCCATGAAGGCAGATTTTAGAAGCTCGATGATATCCAAAGGGACCCCCTCGTTTTTCACCCGCCGATAGTTGTTCTGCGGACGGTTGCGGGCGATGTCCCATTATCAACCGTTCGGCCGCGGCCGCGCCCACCCTTACCAAAAATCTCGCCCGTTCACAGAATTGCGAGCGGTCAAACCGAAATCCTTGGGTATAACTGCAACAAGCTAAAGTGTCCGGCGGCCAACACGTCGTCCGATGCACGAGCCCCGCGCCCGTGCGATAGACCAAGGAGGAAACCATGAACGAGGGCTATACCAAGGTATTTGTTTCACTCGACGGTACTGAGCAGCAGGATTTTGTGCTCACACGCGCTATCAAGGTCGCCGCAAACAATGGCGCCAAGCTGATCATCGGTCACGTCATCGATTCCACGGCGCTCGAGAGCGCCGGTTCCTATCCGGTCGATCTGGTCAACGGCCTGGAGGAGGCCTTTAAGAACTCCATCGCCAAGCAGCTCGAAGAGGCCAAGGCTAATCCCAACATTCCCGAGGTCGAAGTCATGATTCGCGCCGGCCGTATTCGCGAGACGCTCAAGGACGAGATGCTCGACGTGGTCAAGCCCGATCTGGTGCTCTGCGGCGCTCGTGGCCTTTCCTCGATCAAGTATGCGCTCCTGGGTTCGATTTCGACATTCCTGCTGCGCAACACCGACTGCGACATTCTGGTCGTGAAGTAGGTTCCTTCCCGCCGGCGCAAGGCCTGCGGGGTTATCACGCCGACGTCCTCGCCGCTTCGCGGCTGCGGGATGTCGGCTTAGATAACCCCTCCCGGCCTTGCGCCTTCGTCACCGTACTTCAGCGAGTTAGCTGAATAGAGAGATGGCGTGCCGCCCTGGTTGGGCGGCACGTTTTGTTTGGGTGATTTTTTAGAGCCTCATAGCCATGGTCACGTTCGGGAACATGGCTATCCGTATCACAAGACGGCCCGACTACTCGAAGTATTGGAACTTGTTGGTCGAGAAAGCGAATGTTACGACAAAGCCTTCGCCGGAGTCGGATGCCGCGGTGACGTCGATGCCCATCTTGGAACACAGGCGCGCCACCAGGTAGAGGCCGATGCCCGTTGCGCGCTTGGTGGTGCGGCCGTTATCGCCGGTAAAGCCCTTCTCGAACACGCGCGGCAGGTCAGCCGCGCTCACGCCGCAGCCGTTGTCCGCGACGGTAAGCTCGATGCGCTCGCTTGCCAGGCCCTCGTCCAGCAACGCACCCGAAAACACAATCTTCGCGCCGTCCTCACGCGCATATTTAATGCTGTTCTGAATGAGCTGGCCCAGAATAAACTCGAGCCATTTCTCGTCGGTGAACACCTCAAAGTCGAGGTTCTCGCACACCGGAGCCACGTGCGCCGCAATGAGCTCGCGCGCGTTGGCTTTAATCGCGCCCGTCACCAAGCTCTTGAGACCCCAGCGGCGAATCAGGTAGTCGCGCTCTACGACTTCCGAGCGCGCATAGTACAGCGCCTGATCGATATAGCGCTCCACGCGAGCCAGCTCGCGACCCAGGTCATCCACGCGCGACAGGTCGTCTTCGCTGCCGTCCAGGTTTTCTAAAATCAGATGAGCCGCCGCCAGGGGCAGCTTGGCCTCGTGGACCCAGCTCTCGATATAGTCGCGGTAGTCATCGGTCTGGCGCCGGCCTTCCGCCACCTCGTCGCAAGCGGCTTTGCCCACCCGGCGCAAGACCTCATATTCGAGCTCGCCCTCGGCATAGGTCGGGCATTGCACCATCTCCTGCACCCAAGCGGGGCTCCCCAGCTCCTCTGCCGCGCGCTCCAGCTGGCACAGAAAACGACGACGGCGCACGTACTCGATCACGATGCCCAGCATGCCAAAGATAAAGGACACACCGACCGCCACGACCACGATGGATGCCGGGGCGCCGGCGACCGTCAGTACAAAACAGCTCAGCAGCACGCCGCAGGTCCACACGGCAATGGGAAGCAGTGCATCTTTAAAGAACTTGGCAAACGACATAACCGGCTCCTAGACCGAATAGCCTTGGCCGCGATGCGTCGTCAAATACCCCTTGATGCCGATTTTTTCGAGCGTGGTGCGCAGGCGGTTGATATTGACGGTGAGCGTATTGTCGTCCACGAAGGCGTCGGAGTCCCACAGGTCCTGCATGATAGCCGAGCGCGAGACAATCTTGCCCGCGCGGCCCAAGAGCAGCGAGAGGATACGCAGCTCGTTTTTGGTGAGCTCGGTACTGTCGCCGGTTGCCGTATTGGTGACCATGGAGCGGGCGAGGTCGAGCTCCAGCCCCTTGTGGACGAGCGTGCTGCGATCGCCCGCCGCCGCGGTGCGGCGCAGCAACGCATTGATGTGCGCCACGAGCACACGGGCGCTGTAAGGCTTGGGAACAAAGTCGTCCGCGCCAAGCGTCATGGCCATGACCTCGTCGATCTCGGTCGTGCGCGACGTGAGGACGATGATAGGAACCTCGGATTCGTGGCGAACCTCGTGGCAGATATGTTGGCCGTCCTTGACGGGAAGCGTGAGGTCAAGCAACACCAAGTCGGGCGCGGCGGCAAGGATATCGCGCGAGACATGCTCAAACGATTCGCAGGCCTCGATTTCAAACCCGGCGCGGGCAAGGATGTCGACAAGCTCACGACGAATGCGCTCGTCGTCCTCAACGACATAGATCAGCGCCATGTGTCCTCCCATTTCGCGCAACTTGCACTTTCCACACCATTATGCCCACGGCGTCGCAGCGATACGACCCCGTGGGCACCTAATGTGACAAAAGCGTTCGGTAGCCTTGAGAGAAAATAGGGGCCGACCGGTCCTAAACCGATCGGCCCCATCACTTCGACCTCGAGCCTCTACTCGAGCGTACGCATGTACGCAGAGATGGCATCCAGGCCCTTCTGCAGGTCATCGGTGTTATCGGAGTATGCATAGCCGATGCGCATGCTCTTGGGCTCCTCGAAGCAATCGCCCGGGGTGACGAGCGCGCCGGACTTCTTAATCATGTCGGTGCAGAACGTCCTGGAGTCGATATCGTAGTCGTAATACACAAGTGCGGTGCTACCCGCCTCGGGCTTGACGAACGACAGGTGCGGCTCGCTCTCGACCCACTTTTCCAGAACAGCAAGGTTCTGACGGACGATGCGACGGCTGCGCTCAAGGATCACGGAAGCGTTACTCAGAATCAACTCCGCCACCGACTCGCTGAATATGCCGGCGGAAATCAGGTTGTAATCGCGATGCGAGAGGAGCGCGCGACGGAGCTCCGGGCTCTTGGTGACCGCCCAGCCCAGACGCAGGCCGGCGAACGACCAGACCTTGGACATGGATGCGGTGGCGACGGCCTTGTCGTACAGGTCGACCACGGACTCGCAGTACTCATCCGTCTGAGTAAGCAGACGATAGACTTCGTCGCAGAGCAGCCACGCGTCGTGTTTGCGCGCGACCTCGACAATCGCCTTGAGCGTATCGGTGTCGAGCAGGGCGCCCGTGGGGTTGTCCGGGTTATTGATGCAGATGAGCTTGGTATCGTCGGTCACCAGGGCATCGAGCGCGTCGACGTCGACGTGGTAGCCGTTCTTGCGATCGAGCTGAAGGATATCGACCTTCGCACCGCACATCTCGGGAATCGAGTAAAGCTGCTGGTAGGTAGGCTTGACGGAGACTACGTGATCGCCCGGTTCGACGAGCGTGGAAATAACCAGGGAGTTGGCACCGGTCGCGCCGTGCGTGGGCACGATATGCCCGGGCTCGACCGTCTTATAGAGACGCGCGACCCCCTCGAGGAAGCCGGGCTGCCCCTCGATGTCTCCGTAGGTGAATCGGCGCGAGCACAGGCTATCGAGCCACGCCTTCTTGTCGGTGTTCGTAAGCTCGAACAGCTGGTCGAGCGTAAGGGAGTAGACGCACGTCTCCGCAACGTTGTGGGTGCACTTGGTCTCCCACTCGTTCATCCACTGTTCGACGGCGAAATCCTTAATCTGCATTGTCCTTTCCTTTCCTTGACTTTCTTACAGTTCCACCGCGGTGCCCAGCCCCGCCTCGACGGCGCGGTCGTAGGCGATTTTCGATGCCGAAAGGTCCTGAACGGCGATGCCCGACGTATCGAACACCGTCACCTGCTCGTCATCCGTACGCCCCGTAGCCGTGCCGGCGATGACTTCGCCGAGTTCCGCTTTGATGTCCTCGGGCGTGATGGCACCCTCGGCAACCGGAATCTCCAGCTCGCCGGACGCGACCGATTGCTCGCGGTCGTCGACGTAAACAGCGGCACGGGCGACAAGTGCCGAGGCGAGCTCCTGCTTGCCGGGCATGTCGGCACCGACGCAGGAGATATGCGTACCGGGGAGCACCCATGCATCGGGGATGATGGGCTTGGTCGCCGGCGTGATCGTCACGATGATGTCGGCCTCTGCCGCGGCACCTTGGCCGTCGGCCGTCGCCTCGATGGAATAGGTGGATGCCTCGCGAGCATGCTCGCAGGCGCCCAAGATATGGGCGACCTCGTCTCGCATGCGCTCGACGCGGGCCTCGGGCGCGGCATCGGAAACCGGCTCCCACACCTTGACCTCGCTCACCTTGGGACAGGCGGCGAGCACGCCCGCCACCATATAGGTGCTCATATGACCGGCACCCGCAACAAGCAGTTTGGACGCATCCGCCCGAGCCAGCCACTTGGCACCGAGCGCAGCGGCGGCACCGGTGCGAAGTCCAGTGACGGCAGAGGCGTTGAGCAGCGCCAACGGCTCGCCCGTCGCATTGTCGCACAGCAGCGTGGTGCCAAAGATCTCGGGCAGCCCCTTTTTAGGATTCTGAGAGAACCAAGCAGTAAGCTTGAGACCGAAGAGGCCGCTTCCCGCCAACTCGCCCGAGCGGATATCCATGTCGGCCACGCCGGGTTCGAACTGCTCATATACCATCGGCCACGCAACGCCCTTGCCCGTTGCCTTCTGGCGATATGCCTCCTCCACGGCAGCGATTGCATCCTCGATCGTCAGCACCTTGGAAACTTCCTCGGCCGAAAGCACCATCATCTGCCCCATCATCGCTCCTTTCAGCGAAAGCTTTACGTTGCTTCACTGTACGGTTTAGCAACGATGCCGCCAAGGATCATTTTTTGTTGGGATCTACAACGACTCTCAATCTGATTATTTGTTCTATCAGCAGATATTTGAACTTTTTCTCGCATCAAAGGCATACGGATGTGCGATTATCCTATTTATAGCGGTACTTACTGTAGTGATTTACAAGGTGATGTTGATGCTATACACCATCTCGGACTTCTCACGGGAATATGAGGGATCGGTCCGTCTAATCGCCGGCAGCGATGGCGTCTCGCGTGCCGTCTCTGGCGTCGGGATCCTCGATTATGAACTCATGCCCGGTCTCAAGAACAAGTACCAGCGCGTCAACTTCACCTCAGACGAGATCGTCCTCAGCACCTTCCTCTATGCGAAGGACGACCCGTACCTCATCACTGAAGCCGTGAAATACCTTGTCGCCAAGGGAACGAGCGGTCTCATCATCAAAAACGTCTTGCACATCCCGATTCCCGACCAAGCCATCCGCTACGCCAACGCGCGGCACTACCCCGTCTTTCTCACGACCGACGACTCACTGTTCTTTGACAGCGTCATCTATGAGGTCAAACGGCATATCGAGCAGCTCGCGTCCATCGACTTCGCACAGCGCGAGATCGATGCCCTGAGGACAGACGTATCGCCCGAGTCCATCTGCCGACGCATCCGAGGCCTTAACCCGTCATTTCTGGACGAAGCGGTCGCCCTGTTCGCATCGTTTGCAGAGCCCCTCGACCCACGTACGTTTTTGCAAATCGAACGTCTCTGTTCAAAATCGACCCTCGCCGGATGCCACAACATGCTGGCACCCTATGACGGAGGCCTGCTATTCGTAGCGACAAGCGACTCGGAGCAGACGCTCGATGTGGAGCGAATCGTGCAGGCGCTCACGGAGCTCATCGAGGTTAGCGGTATCGATGGCGGAGCGGAAGGGCTCGGCATCAGCGATATTCTGTTTGGAGACGAGGCGGTGGCGCAGGCGATCTCGCAGGCGATTTACGCACAGCGCCTATCTTGTCAACGAGCCGAGGGTCCCGTCCGCTATACGCAGCTCGGCATCCTGAAAACCGTGATGCCTTTTGCGGAAACCCCGGAGATGCGATCGTTCTCGGAGGCGATTCTCTCGCCGATACGCGAGCACGACAGTGAGCATGGCAGCGAACTGGAATCCACGCTCGCCGCATTCATCGAGAACGACCGACGTATCGAGCGAACCGCCAAGCAGACTAGCCAGCACCCGAACACGATTCGATATCGCCTCGATAAGGTGACAGCTCTCACCGGACTGAGCTACAAATGCGCCCCGGAGATGGAGCAGCTGTCGCTCGCCTACGCCATCGAACGCGCTCGCTCGCTTCAGTAAGCCCACCCCGCCTTGAGGTTAGAAGCGGCAGGCACGGAGCTTTTCGTAGCCTTCGGCAAAGAAGGCAACCGTAGCGGCGTCGGACTCGACGGCGTCCGTCTCGGCGGCAGGAACCACGCCGTGCTCGTCACTCACCAGGAACAGCGCGCCCTTGAGCTGCGCGGGAATGTCCACGCGCGTGACCGGGATGCCCTTGGTCTGGGCCAGCTGCTCGATAAGCGTCGCCGTGCCACACAGGCACTCGTCCGCCGGTGCCACAAAGACCAGCTCGCCGTTGTTGACGGCGGCGAGCAGCTCGGGCGCCACGCCGGTTTCGTCGGCCTCGGAGCGGGCCTCGGCGGAGCGGGCACGCAGCGCCTTGGCCGAAGTATCGGCCAGCGGCTCGTACTCCCCCACCGTCATGGCGGCATTGCCGTTAACGTCGATCACCAGCATGAGCACGCTGTCGCGCGCGGTGTAATCGCCCTCGGCAAGCGACCACTCAACGTGCTGCTTGGCCCAGCTGAGCATGTTATGGGTGAGCGGCTCGCCCTGCACCAGGCGCTCGGACAGCGCACGAATGTGACGGTTGAGCATGGGCACCTTTTTGTTGGACATACGCCAACGGCAGACAAGCGCGGGCTTGTCGAGCGTAAACTTCTCGACCGCCTCCTGATTGGCGCAAAAGTCCTCGTACGCACGCTGGTCCTCGGCATTGCCAAACAGCTCGGCATCATCCACAACGGCCATATCCAACCTTTCTCAAAAACATACACCGCACCGTTATACCCAAAAAAGCCGCCTGCACCAACCGGCACGGGCGGCAATAGATAGCTTTAGTTCGGGGCGAGCCAATACCGCTGGTGGAGCATGAGCCAGCGAGCCGGACCCAAGTGCCTCAGGTCGCCGCGAAAGAGGAGCGACGCGTACTTCTGTACGCGAGCGACGGTTTGAGCGGCGAGATAAGGTGCTTGGGGCCGGCGCAGCGTCGAGCAGTTACGCGGTTTGGTAAAACCGCGTAACGATCATTAGTGGCGGAAGTGGCGGGCGCCCGTGAAGACCATTGCGATGCCATGCTCGTTGCAGGCCTGAATGCTCTCGTCGTCGCGCTTGGAGCCGCCGGGCTGGATGATGCAGGTCACGCCGTGCTCAGCAAGCACGTCGACGTTGTCGCGGAACGGGAAGAACGCGTCGCTTGCGCAGGCAAAGCCGCCCTTCTCCACGCCCTCGCGCTCGCAGAAGTCCTCGGCGCGCTCGCAGGCAAGCAGTGCGGAGTCAACGCGGTTGGGCTGGCCCGGGCCCATGCCAATGCCGGCCTTACCCTTGGAGACCAGGATGGCGTTGGACTTGACGCCCTTGCAGACCTTCCAGGCAAACTCAAGCTCGGCCATCTCGGCATCGGTGGGCTTGCGGTCGGTGGGGAACGTAAAGGTCGCGGGATCCTCGATCACGTGGTCGACCTCCTGCACCAGCATGCCGCCGTCGATGGAGCGCAGCTCCACCTTGGCGCCGTGGTCCACGCCGCCGGTAGCCAGCACGCGCAGGTTGGGGCGCTTGGCCATGCGCTCGAGCGCCTCGGCGGTGTAGCTCGGGGCGATGATGACCTCGACGAACTGCTTGTTCTGATCGGCAAAGTGCTCAACCAGCTCAAAGGGAACCTCGCGGTTGCAGGCGATGATGCCGCCGAAAGCGCTCTTGGGATCGCAGGCAAAGGCGCGGTCGTAGGCAGCCGTGATGTCCTCGGCAACGGCGGAGCCGCAGGGGTTCTGATGTTTGAGGATCACGCAGGCAGGCTCGTCGAACTCGCGAACCAGGTTCCAAGCGGCATCGGCGTCCAAATAGTTGTTGTAGCTGAGCGGCTTGCCCTGAATCTGCTCGGAGCCCACGAGCGGGAACTGCGAGCTCGCGGAGTTCTCGCAGCCATCGGCAAAGCGGTAGACCGTAGCCTTCTGCTGAGGATTCTCGCCATAGCGCAGGTCGTCGACCTTCTCCAGCGAGACCTCGAGTTTGGCAGAGGTGTCCGCCACGTCGCTTGCCTGGGCAGCAAGCCAACGGGAGATAGCCGTGTCGTAGGCGGCGGTGGTCTGGTAGACCTTCACCTGCAGGCGACGACGGGTGGAAAGCGTGGTGCAGCCACCGGTCTCGCGCATCTCGGCCAGGACGGCATCATAGTCGGCCGGGTCGGAGATGACGGTAACGCTCGCGGCGTTCTTGGCGGCAGAGCGAAGCATGGAGGGGCCACCGATATCGATGTGCTCGATGGCATCCGCGAAGGTGACCTCGGGGTTGGCGACGGTCTTCTCGAACTCGTACAGGTTGACGACGACCAGGTCGATCAGCTTAATGCCGTGCTGAGCTGCCTCCTGCATGTGCTGCTCGGAATCGCGGCGAGCCAGCAGCGCGCCGTGAACCTTGGGATGCAGCGTCTTGACGCGGCCGTCCATCATCTCGGGATAGCCCGTGAACTCCTCGATGGGGGTTACGGGAACGCCCGCGTCCTCGATGGCACGAGCCGTGCCGCCCGTAGAGATGATCTCGACGCCAAAGTCGTCAACCAGCGTCCGTGCGAAATCGACGACGCCCGTCTTATCGGTAACCGAGATCAACGCACGTGCGATCTTCACATCAGATCCCATGCAGTCCTCCTGTCTGGTACGCCGCCGTGCTCTGTGAGTCGGTGATACGTCGATCTGCAGCGCTCGCGCAGCGGCATTGAAAATACTGATTCAATGTAGCGCATCGAGCGCATCGATGCACCCCGTAACGGGCGCATGTGCAGAAAAAGCTTGCGAGCGGGGGTTGCAGGAGCGCCACTAGGCACGGTGAGTTGATGGAACACAGGGGCACCATAATTAGATGCCAATGGCATGGTAGAACTGTGCTCGATATGCATCCGCAATAGAAAGAGGCACTATGGTCTCGCGGGTTCTCTACCGACCGTTTGATACCGAAGACTTCGACGCCATCGCGCTGATCTTGCAGCAGCTTTGGCATAACAATTCGGATAACGAAGAGTACAACCGCCTTGAGGCCGCGTGCGACCTCGCCTATTGCCTTTCATCATCGACGTTTTCGCAGGTCGCCGTAATCGACGGCCAGGCGCGCGGCATTGCACTCGCACGTGCGGGGCAAAGCAGCGGCGCCACCGTTAAGGAGCATTGGATGGATACCGAACGCGCATTGCTGTCGCAGATGCGTGAGCTGGAGCCCGATGCCTGTGCCGAGTATCTCTCGTTTGTGCGCGCCACCATTCGGACCAACAACCGCCTGCTCGAGAGCAGCCCGCTGCCGCATGACAACGAAGTCACGTTGCTTGCCGTGGATCGCGATGTCCACGGCCTGGGCGTTGGCTCGGTTCTGCTCGATGCCGCGGTCTCGTACCTGTCCTCGCGCGGAGCGTCGAGAGCGCACCTGTATACCGACTCCAACTGCTCGTGGAAGTTCTACGAGCTGCACGGCTTTAAGCGCACGGCCACGCACCGCGCCAACCGCGAAGAGCGCCGCCACGACATGCCGCGCGAAAGCTTCCTCTACGAACTCGACCTGACAGCCTAAAACCGGCAGTTAGGGACGTCCCCTTTGTGCCGGCGCCCCGGGACACTCCTTGGCAGCAACCACACCTAGTCGTTGGGGACGTTCTTAAATGACTAGTCGCCGGGGACAGTCTTGAACAAAAGAGTCGCTGAAACCCTCGCTGGCATCACCCTATAGAGGATTCTGCAAATAGCGGTGGGCAAAAGTAAAAGATCGGCGCATTTTGGCGCATAAAAAGGGGATGGGCTTTCCCCGACGGCTGCCGAGAAAAGCCCATCCCATAATTTAGGACCGCTAGAACGTTCCGCCGCCGCCTCCGCCGACGCCGCCGCCCCCGCCGCCCGAGAAGCCACCACCGCCGCCGCCGCTCGAGCTATCGGAACTCGAAGCCAGCTCACGGATGCTCTCGTGATACACGCCATCGAACGAATCGAGCGGAGACTGGTTTCCGTAGTGATGGTAGTACCACCAGTAGCAGGGGTAATTGTCGTAGAAGCCGTCGGCCTCGCGCACCTCGGGCGGCACGGCCTCGGCAAGCTGACGCAGAACTTCCTTGGAAACGCCCAGCGCCGCACCCATCACCAGAAGTTTATTCCACAGCACCAGATCGCCGGGGACGGCTTCCTTTAGACGCGTGAAGTCCTCGAGCCAATGCTTGAGCGCCTTGCAGCGAGCCGCCACCTCGGCGCCCTCCGGCGTAAGGCGGCGGAACGTAAGGCCCACGCCAATACCCACCAGCACAATCGGCACCGAGATAACCGCGGCGACAATGTTCACCTGTGCGCCGTCGGTAAAGAAGATGGATCCCACGGGAACAAAGGCGATCAGAGTACCAAGAACCAGGCAAAACACCATTGCGACAATGCCGTCCGAGGCAACGTACTCGCTATCGGCCAGTTTGCCCTTAACGGTGCTCTGATAGTCCTTGAGCTTGTCGCCCACGGGCGTAGCGTGCTGCTTAACATAGTGTTGCAGCTCGTCAAACGTGCGCGAGCGATCGCCGTTCTCGTCGGGCTTAGCACCGGCAAAGAAGACCTTGAGCACCATGCGGTCAATGCCCTTGGCCGACTTCCAGCCCGCATCGCTCACCGTCACACGATACGTCTGCTCCTCTTTTTCGCGACGGAGCAGGCCCTTCTTGCCCTTGGTCGCGATTGCCTCCTCTAACTTGATCACGCGATCGTCGGTGAGCTTCATGAGCGTGGCGATATATGCCCGATCGGGCACCTCGTTCCAGCTCATGAGGGCCGAAAGCACGGCGGGATGGTCGGCCGAGGGCACGTCGCGGAAGTATTCGTCCTGGAACAGCGGTTTGGGCTTGCGCTTGCGCAACTTGAGCACGACGATTGTGCCGGTAAAGGCAACCGCCGCGACAACGCTAACCACGGCAAGTGCATTGGCGATCATGCGGGCGTGAGCGCGGCGGGCGTTGGCCTCCTCGGCCCACGCCTTCTCCTCGCTCAGAATTGTCGACATGCGTTCCTTGCCCGAGGCGGCGAGCTGCGGCACCCAATCGCTGGGGAAGGCGATGCGCGCCTCGGCGAATTCACCCTGATGCACGCAGGGTATGGTATAGGTGACCATGGGCTCGTCCGCGTCGAGCGACACGTCGCCCGTGAGCGGACCGTGGCCCCATGCACGGAAGTTATCGCCCTTGACGGCCGCCGTTCCGGCAGCGGCATTTGCGAAGTAAACTTCCATCTCGACGTCATCGGAGTCCGCAGACCAGCCGTCGCCCACAAACTTCCAGTAAAGCTCGGCGGTATCGGACCAGTTCATAACCGCACCGGTCATGGTGTAGCTCACGTAATAGATCGCGCTGTCGCCACTCTCGTGGGGGCTGAACACCTTGATCTTTACGCCGCCGTCGGACTGCTCAACCGTATAGACGCCGTTGTCGCCTTTGTTTGCATAGTCAACCCTGCTAAACGCGGCATCATCTTCCTCGACGCTCAGCACATCGACACCCGCCGTACCACCCTGCTGGTTGGTGCCCGTATTGATATCCCAATACACGCCGTTGATGTCGTCGTCGAAATCAAACTGGCGTCCCTCGACAACGGTCAGCGACCCATCGGCTTCAACCGTGGCACCGATATAGGTTTGGGTCATGGAATACCCGTCGGCACGTGCAACGGCGGGCAACAGCAGCAGCACGCACGCGACGAGTGCGCAAATGGAAGCAAATCGCGCAAGCAGGCAGCGCTGCCGACAAGCATTGGCAACGGGGGCGTTCATAGGCACATCCTTTGTCTGTAAAACCAACAGCGCCATTGTCCCACGTTTGCGGGTACACATGACGAACATCTAGGCGACCGGAGCGCCAAACGGGATGAAAGTCATGCCTGCCGCCAGCAGCTAATCATTGGGTAGTCATTGGGGACGTTCTTAAATGACTAGTCATGAGGGACGCCCTTGGCATGGCCCGCGCCAGCAATAGATACCACTTCACAGCTCCGTCACAGGTGTAGCAGCTTTGTGTGGGCGCGGCACGCGCTGATTGAGCCGCCAGCCGAGGGGCATAAAGCAGTTGAGCGAAACTGGTTTGCCCCTTTGCCGTTCGCTCGAGGATCATGTCCCCCTTTTCCGCGGAAACCCCGGCAGTTGCGAAGAGCTGCCGGGGTTTCTGTTGTTTGAGGGGTTAAAGGGGCTGAGCTTGGGGCGGTAATCGAGGTGTTGAGTCGGTGCCCGCCGCGCACAACACGCAGCCTCGGCAACTCGCGAGCATCGACGACGCCCCCCACCTCACCCCGCGCTATACTCGTCCGCATGGATATCAACGCATGCAACATAGCAACACACGCCGTGGCCACGTCGGCGGCGTCCAACAGCAAGCTCGCCCCCGCCCTCACGCCCGTCGTGGGCCGCTTTGCCCCATCGCCCTCGGGCCGCATGCACCTGGGCAACGTGTTCAGTTGCCTGTGTGCGTGGCTTTCGGCCCGCAGCCAGGGCGGCAGCATCGTGTTGCGCATCGAGGATCTGGACGATCGCTGCAAGCGCCCGGAACTTGCCGCTCAATTGATTGACGACCTGGCCTGGCTAGGGCTTGAGTGGGACGAAGGCCCCTACTACCAGCACGATCGTCTGGACCTGTACGAAAGCGCCTTGCGCCGGCTGAATGACGCCGACCTCACCTATCCCTGCTTTTGTACGCGTGCCGAACTCCACGCCGCGAGCGCGCCGCATGCCAGCGACGGCACGCCCATCTACCGCGGCGCCTGTCGAGGCCTTTCTGCCGAGGAGGTTGCCCGCCGCAGTGCCCTGCGCGCTCCCGCCACGCGCCTGCGCGTGCCCGCCGTCGACGACCTCGCCGGCGACGTGATCGAATTCGTTGACCGCACGTACGGAGCCCAATGCGAGGCACTCGCCACCGAGTGCGGTGACTTTTTGGTGCGCCGCAGCGACGGCGTTTTTGCCTACCAGCTAGCCGTGGTGGTCGACGACGCTGCCATGGGCGTCACCGAGGTCGTGCGCGGATGCGACCTGCTGGGCTCTACGCCCCGCCAAATCTACCTGCAACATCTGCTGGGGCTTCCCACGCCGCACTACGCGCACATTCCGCTGCTCATGTCGCCGGACGGCCGCCGCCTTTCCAAGCGCGACCGCGATCTGGACCTGGGCGAGCTACGCGCACGCTTTGGCACGCCCGAGGCACTGCTGGGCTGGCTCGCCGGGCAAACGGGCATCGCGCCGGACACCACGCCGCGCTCTGCCGAGCAGCTGATCGAGCACTTTAGCTGGAATGTCATCCGCGCGCACCGCGAGAACATCGCTGTAACGGCCGAGTAGCCAAATACCTCGCCCCTACGCAACGTCCCAGGGCTGGAGTTCGTCGCCCAAGCGAACGATGCAGTCGTAGAGCACGGTATGGCGCTCGGCAGGGTTGGCATCCCGATGAAAATGCCCGTAGTACCAGCGCTTGTAGTCCAAGCGGTCTTCCAGCTCATCGAAAAATGCCGTAAGCCGATCAACGGCGGGGTAATTCCAGCCAGGCCCCGGATAGAGCGTGGGCGAAAGCATGCGCGTAGAGCATGTGTGGGTGACCACGTAGTCAACCTTCCAGCCCACGCTGTCGAGCTTTGTCCGCGCCTCCTCAAAGTTGCGCTCGTCCGGCAGCTCCTGTGGCCACCAGCTGGAATAGGGAATGCGGTATTCCTTATCCACGCTCGTGGCGCCGCCCATGGTAAAGATCGTTGAGCCGTCGAGCTCAAAAACCTCGCCGCGCGTCAGGCGCCGTATGGGAGAGGTATCCGACAGGCGTTGCGTTAGCCCACCGTGCCACAGCTCCATGGGACGCTCCGCCCAGTGATCGAAACGCTCGTGATTGCCGTCGACGAACAGCACGGTATAGGGACGCGATTCCAGCCAGGCGATATCGATGCATTCCTCGGCAGAAAAATCCCACGGAAAGCCAAAGTCGCCGGCGACAATCAGATAGTCATCGCTCGTCAGACTATCCCCAAGATCCCAGTCGCGCAGCTTTTGCATGTCGAGGCCGCCGTGAATATCGCCCGTCACATAGACCGTCATCGGATTACCACTTCCCTGCAAGTCGCTAGGCCGCATTCTGCACGATCACTAAGCCAATCGTTCCAGCCCTTCCATCCCTTAGGGCTTACCCCTCGCTCTTCCATCCAAACGGATCAAGCACCCAAAAAATCAGATCGAGCACGCCGCCGGTCATTATGGCGCCGGCAAGGGCCATGCAAACGTGCAGAGAACCGGCACTTCGGAGCGCGTCGAATGGTCCCAGAACAGCCAACAGCGCGACCGCTGCGCCGACCACGCACAGCGCGAGGCACGGCCCCGCGTCCTTAACGCACTTCTTTGCGAGATGCTTGGTGTTATCGCTCATCAATATCGGACTCCTTAGAGGGCCGTTGTTTGGGTACATGCCGCCGCGGCAGAGCAGGGCGGCAGGGTAAGTGTCACATGCCGTGCGGACATCAATGGAGAAACCACCTGCTCGACCAACCCTTAACACCGTTTTGCACCGGCACTCCATCCCCCGCTATCGAGGTCTAATACTTTTCCGCGAAGTGAACGTCTGTTTTTGGACCCCTGAAGCATCCACATTTTTCGTCGGCAAAATCGCAGGATTTCAGCATCGAAACCGCAGGAAACGGCACCTCTAAAGTGTCGATGCTTCGGGGGTCCGTTTTAGCTCGTTCACTTCTCGGAAAAGTATTAGACCTCGCTGCTAGCTACCCAGAAGGGCACCTCTTCCTTCCCCACAGCACCCAAAAACTCATCCAACATTAATCTTGGCTCAAGAATCGCTTAATCTATAACCTGCACTATAAAGTTCGACCAAGGGCGGGGCGGCGCCGCGCAACGCAGACCGCCGAACGCAACGCTCGCGCCCGGGCAGATCGCCCGGCGTCGCGCCCATCGAACGAAAGGACAGGTCATGGACGACCTCGAAAAAGTTGAAACCATCCGCACCAAGTGCAACGTGAGCTACACCGATGCCAAGGCCGCGCTCGACGCCGCCGATGGCAACGTTTTGGACGCCATCATTTGGCTCGAGTCGCAAGGCAAGACCCAGGCCACATCGGCGCACGCCGCCACCGAATCCGAGCCGGTCGATGAACCCTCGGCCGAGATGGTCGCCGCGCAGGCAGCCTACGAGAAGTCGAGCGAAAAGACTGACTTTTCCAAGAAGATGGACAGCGTGTGGGAGTACCTCAAAAAGCTCTTCCGCCTGAGCCTGGACACCAAGTTTATCGCCACGCGCCGCGACGCCATCATCCTCAACATCCCCATCCTGATCCCCATCGTCGCCCTGTTTGCCTGGGGCGCCACGATATGGCTCATGCTGATTGGCCTGTTCTTTGGCATGCGCTACCGCATCGATAGCGACGGCGACGTGCCCGGCAGCATCAACAACCTTATGAATCGCGCCGCCGACGCCGCGGACGACATCAAGCAAAACCTGAACGACGACAAGTAATCGCAGACGGGAACACGCATGACACAGATCCTGATCGTAGAGGACGAGGAGAAAATCGCCCGCTTTGTGACGCTCGAGCTGGAGCACGAGGGCTACCAGGTGGAGCACGCCGCCGACGGCCGCACCGCCGTGGACCTGGCGCTGGAGCGCGACTACGATCTGATTCTGCTCGATGTGCTGTTGCCGCAGCTCAACGGCATGGAGGTCCTGCGGCGTGTCCGCAAGCACAAGGATGTGCCGGTGATTATGGTTACCGCGCGCGATGCCGTGATGGACAAGGTGGCCGGGCTCGATGCCGGCGCCGACGATTACCTGACCAAGCCGTTTGCGATTGAGGAGCTGTTCGCACGGATTCGCGTGGCGCTGAAGCGCGCGGAGGCCGTGCGGGCGGCTTCGGGCGTTGGTGGCGCCGGCGCTGGGGCGGGCATGGCGGGCGGCGCGGGCGGCGACGCCGCTGCGGTGCCCCCGGTCAGCGAGTCGACCAAGGCTTCCGTCGCGCCCTCCCCCGCCGCGCTCACCGTGGGCTCGGTCGTGCTCGACCCCGACCGCCGCGAAGTCACGGTCGGCGGCTCGCCCATCGCGCTCACGGCCCGCGAGTTCGACGTTCTCGCCCTGCTTATGGCACATGCCGGCACCGTGCTCACGCGCGAGCGCATCGCGCACGAGGCGCTGGGCTACGAATACGTGGGCGACACCAACAACGTCGACGTGCACATCGCGCACCTGCGTGCCAAGATCGAGGACGCCGGCGGCGCCCGCATCATCCAGACCGTACGCGGGGTGGGCTATGCCTGCCGTGCGTAACGCCGAGGCCAAGCGTGTCACCTCCATCGCCCGCGCCATCAACTGGAGCTATATATGGCGCCGCCTGATGAGCTACGTCTGGCTCGATCTGCTGCTGATGGTGATTGCGGCGGCGATCCTCGTCTATGGATACAACCAGACGCTGCCCGAGGGCGCGTTTACCGCGGGATGGATCCCCGGCGCCACCGTTCACGGCATGTCACTGACGCCCGCGCGCGGCTGGGACCTGACAACGCTCACCTATACCGTCGAACTTGCGCGTACCACCAAGACTTTTCCCCTCGCGCAGGACCTCGTCGCGCTATGGCCTCTCTACATCATCGTTGCAAGCTGGCAGGTCATCAGCGTGCTCAACATGCTCGGCGGCGCGAGGCACGTGCGTCGCACCATGGCACCGCTCAACGACTTGGCCCTGCGCGTGGACGAACTCGGCCGCACGCAACTCTCCGGCGGCAAGATGGAAACACTGGAGCAGGCCATCGAGCGCGCGAGTGTCGACTCGCCAAGCGTCACCACCGGCGACGCCGACCTGGCAAGCATCGAGGTCGCGCTCAACCGGCTGCTGCGCCAGATGCAAGAGGCCAAGCTGCAGCAGATGCGCTTTGTCAACGATGCAAGCCACGAGCTGCGCACGCCCATCGCGGTGATTCAGGGCTACGTAAACATGCTCGACCGCTGGGGCAAAGACGACCCGGACGTGCTGGCGGAATCCATCGCGTCCCTCAAGGCCGAAAGCGAGCATATGCAGGAGCTCGTGGAGCAGCTGCTGTTTTTGGCACGCGGCGATGCCGGGCGCACGGTCCTGCGGCGTGCGCATACCAACCTGGCCGCACTGGTCGGCGAGGTGTGCGAGGAGTCGCAGATGATCGACGCCGCGCACACGTATCGGCTGGCTTTTGACGCTGCATTTGCCAACGATCCGCGCTGCGACGCACCTGTCGACGTGGCGCTTGTGAAGCAGGCTCTGCGCGTGATCGTGCAGAACGCCGCCAAGTATTCGAACGCGGGAACGACCGTCACGTTTGCCATAACTCCCGATACGGGCACGGGCACGATCGACATAAGTGTTGAGGACGAGGGTATCGGTATGAACCAGGAGTCCGCAGCTCACGCGTTTGAACGGTTCTACCGCGCCGACAACGCACGCGATGCCGGCGCGCAGGGCTCGGGCCTGGGGCTTGCCATTGCTAAGTGGATTGTCGATAGCCATGGCGGCGCCATTGGCGTGACCTCGGTCGAAGGCGTCGGTAGCCGCTTTACGATTCGCCTGCCACGGTAGGAAGCCCCCTCGGCATAAAAAAGGGATAGGGCCATGCGGCCCTATCCCTTTTTTCGTTATAGCGGATTGTGCGCTACTCGCGACACAGGTGCACGGCGAAGCCGGCGAACTCGCGCTTAAAGTACACAAGCTTGGTGCCGCCGTCGGGCAGCAGCACGCGCGACTCCTCGTTGACCTCGAGCCCGTGCTCGGCAAACCACTTCTCGGCAGCATCGATGTCGTTGACGGCAAAGCCTATGTGGCCCTTGGCGCCACGACCGTTCTGCTTCATGATCTCGACCAGCGAGTCGTTAAAGTACGAAATCGGGGTCTCGCTGACGGGCAGGCCCATCATCGTCGAGAACAGCTCCGCGATCTCCAGGGCGTCTGCCGGGTCGGTGGCGTTAATGCCCACATGGGCAACGCGCATGCCAAAGAGCTCGACCGGGTCGGCGTTCTGCTCGTTCATACAGGCAGCGTCTACTGAGCCATGACGTCGAGAACGGCCTTCTCGGCAGCGACGCGGTTCATGCCGGTCATAAAGGGCACGCCGCTCACGTACGGGCAGGTGAGGCCCTCGGGGGCAACGGTGGTGGCGATCAGCAGGTCGGCGCCCTCGTCGCAAGCGTCCTTGGCCTCGGAAATGGCGCACTGCACGATCTCATACTTGCCGGCGTAACCGTTGGCGTCGAGCATGGTGGCGACCTTCTGGGCAACGAGCGTGGAAGTAGCAGCGCCAGCACCGCAAGCCAAAACGATCTTCTTCATAGGTAATGTCTCCCTTCATGGTTTACTTTAGGTAAGTGTACCGCAGCGAGCGATGGCGCTCGGCCTCGATGCACTTTTGTGCCAGTTTGCTTGCACGCTGCGTATAATACATCTAGTACGTTTTGTCATACCGCTTGTTTTACGAGCGACCGAGGAGCTCAATATGCCCGATTCCCGCACACTCTGGACCGTCGTCGTTGTCATCTGTATCGCCGTGTCGCTGCTCTTTAGCATCAAAAAACGCACCACGTTTAAACGCCTGCAGCGGCTCATGGCCTCCAAACAGTGGGACGAGTTCGATCGTTTGCTCGACGGCAAACTCACCAGCATGCTGTACCCGCGCTACAACCGCGACTACCTGCGCCTGAACTCCTATCTGCTGCGCGAGGACCACGAGCGCGCCGACGAGATGTTTGACCTGCTGCTGGGGCTCAACCTGCCCAAGATGCAGCGCGTCGATCTAGTGATCAAGGCCTTTAACTACTACGTTGGCCAGGAGGACCGCAAAAAGTCCAAGGAGCTGCTGCACGAGATCAAGGGCTTTGAGGGTGGCCAAGCCGAGGCAGTCGCGCACGAATGCCAGCTGATGTACGACACGATGATCCTCAAGCGCCACAACGACATTCCCGAGCTGGAGCGCATGCTCGAGGATGTCGGCAACGACCCGGTCAAGCGCTGCCGACTGGAGTACCTGCTGGCCCTGCAGTACCAAAACAAGGGCGACGAGGCAAAGTTCCAAGAGTTCCTCGAGAAGTCGGGCCAACACTCGATGGCCGTCAACGCGTAACGGACGGCTTGTGCTAGACTTCTAGTCTTACGGGGGCGTGGCGGAATTGGCATACGCAGGAGACTTAAAATCTCTCGCCGCAAGGATTGTGGGTTCGAGTCCCACCGCCCCTACCACGTATTGTTTACGAGCCCGTGTCCCTTTGGAATGCGGGCTCGTTTCTTTTGGACACCGTCAAGCCTCTAAGAAGTTGCGGTGGAATAGTTCCTGTTTTGGCAGTTTATCAGCCCATTTAGGAACTATTTCACCGCAACTTATGAGGGGATAGTTAAAGGACGCTGAGGCTGGGGGTCCAGGCGATGGTGGGGGTCGCGCCGTCGAGAACCTCGTTGATGGTGGCGGCCATTCCGGCGAGCAGGCTGTTCTCGCTTACAGTGAGCGCGTCGTAGCCGCCGGCTCGCATGAGCTCGCGAATCACCACAGCACCAGCCAGGATCACGCCCGCACGCTTGGGTTGCACGCCTGGCAACGCGGCGATGCCCGCGACATCCAGCGAGGACATGCGCTCGATAGCGTCCGAAACCTGGTCCAGCGAAAGCTCGCGCAGGTGCACAAAACTCGAATCATACGGCTCCAGCTCGTGAACGAGCGCAACGAGCGTGGTGACGGTGCCACCCACCGCGACCAGGCGCTCGGCTCGCTCAAAGTCGACAGGCAAGCTCTTAAAGTAGCCCGCAAACTGCTCGTTTGCCCACGCGCCAGCGGCGGCAAGCTCGCTGCCCGTTGGCGGCAGCGCCGAGAAAAACCGCTCCGTCACGCGGCGACAGCCGATGTCCAGCGAGCGCGTTCCCTCCAGCGCAAAGACCCCACGCTCCGGCGCATAGACGCCCGTCGCGAGCTCCGTGGATCCGCCACCCGAATCGGTAACAATGATGCGCTCGCCGGTAAAGTCGTGCGCCACGCCAAAAAACGTCAGGCGCGCCTCGACCTCGCCCGGAATCACCTGCGGCTCGAGCCCCAGCTCGCGCAGGCCGCCCAGCAGCAGCGCGGCATTGGACGCATCGCGCGCGGCGCTCGTGCACGTGGTGCAGATGCACGCGACCCCAAAGGCACGGGCCTCGTCCACAAACATTCGGCACGCAGCGAGCACGCGCCCAACGGCCGCCTCGCAAAAGCGCCCCGTTGCGTCCACACCCTCGCCCAAGTCGGTAATCTCGGTATGCTTGGACGATTCCACGATCGCGCCGTCCTCGACCTGGGCCAGCACCAGTCGCGACGACACCGTTCCCAGGTCAATCGCCGCCACCTTATATCGTTTGCAATTCGTCATTGCGGCCCCCTCCGGGCGCTACTCGCCATTGGACACGACCGTCTGGCCCTCGACGCCGTTAAATCCAAACAGCATGTCGAGCGTCTGGATGTACCACGGCGCGTCCTTGCCGACCTCTTCGATTTCCTTGGCAACTTCGCTGGCCTTCTTGGCGTTCGACGACTTCTGGCTTGACGAGGTATCGGAATCGTCGTCCAGGCCCTGCACTTCAATCCTCTTCTCGCCGGGCATCACCAGACCCAGGTCCTCGGTCGCCGCGTCCTTAATGCCCTCCTCCGAGAGCAGCTTGTCGACGCTTTTTTGCAGGTCGTCATTATATTGCTCGCGAATCTCGACCTGCTTGGCCAAGATGTCGCTCGAGCGTTTTGCCACATACAGGTCGCGCACCGGGAAGTACAGGCTCACGAGCGCCAGGGCGACGACAATGCCAACAAACAGCCCCCGCTGGGGACCGTGGGTAAAATCATAGATTGCCTTGACCACCGCGTTATCGTTGGCGTAGTGCATAAAGTCCGAACCCGAAAGACGGCTTGAGGGACGGCGCGGCTTGTCGGACGCCTGGGTCGAAGGGCGCGACGTATGCTTGGAACGCGATGGGCGCACCGGACTGTCCGAGGAACTATTTGGCTGAGCATTGGGATGCGAAGTCGCCGGCGAGCTATACCTGGAGCGATCAGCGCCAGCATAACCAGACCCGCCAAGCTGCACCGAATGCGCACGGCGAGGTGACGGTTCGCGCGAACCGGCGGAATAGTGCCTGTTGTCGTAAATCTGATCCATGTGCGCCTTGTGCGGTTGAGGTTTGTTTGCGCTAAGTCCTTTAGTTATAGCACGCGGGCGGACCAGCCGGACGAGCCGTAGGACAAATCCATTACTCGAGCGCGCGTGGTCGCCAACGGGCAAGTCAACGGGACGCCGCCCTTACGCCCCGCCGACCAACACCGTGTCCTACTCCTCTGCCTTTGCGGCATCCCACAGGTCGTTGAGCCCGTGGGTCGAAAGCTCGGCAAGATCAACATGGGCATCGGCCGCCATCTGCTCCATCGCGGCCCAACGGCGGCGGAACTTGGCCGTGCTGGCACGAAGGGCGCTCTCGGCGTCGATGCCCTCCTTGCGCGCAACGTTGACCAGGGCAAAGAGCAGGTCGCCAAACTCCATCTCGCACTCGGGTGTTCCAGGCTCCTCGGCCTCAAACTCGGCACGTTCCTCGGCGACCTCGTCCCACACGTCCTGGACGGTCTCCCACTCAAAGCCCACGGCAGCCGCCTTGCGCGACACCTTCTGAGCCTGCATCAGCGCCGGCAGATGCGTGGGCACGCCGTCGAGCAGGCCCTCGGGCGCAGCCTCGCCCGCCGCCACGGCCTGGTCCTTGGCGGCCTTCTCGGCAAGCTTGACCTCGTCCCAAATCTTGAGCACCTCGTCGGAGTTGTCGGCATCCACATCGCCAAACACGTGCGGATGACGACGGATGAGCTTGGCGTCGATATCGCGCGCCACGTCGGCCAGCGTAAACTCGCCGGCGTCCGCCGCAATCTGCGCATGCAGCACGACCTGCATGAGCACATCGCCCAGCTCCTCGCGAAGATGGGCCGCGTCATCCGCCTCGATGCAGTCGAGCGCCTCGTAGGCCTCCTCGATCATGTTCTTGCCAATGCTCTGGTGCGTCTGCTCGCGGTCCCACGGGCAGCCGTCGGGCTGGCGCAGGCGCCAGATAGTCTGTACCAGATGTTGTAACTCGGCCGATGCATCGACCAGCGTGGACAGGTCGCGCGAACCTTCGGCATTTTGCTGAGCCATGTGCTCGGCCATGGTTAGTCCTCCTCCATGATCACATGGCGGAACGCGCCGCCCTCGTAGATACCATAGCTGTGCGTGCTGTCCTTGGGGATGCTCACGCTGCCGGGATTGAAGAGCCACAGACCCGGGTGTGCGGTGCTTTCCTCGTTGACCTTGACGTGCGTGTGACCGTAGACGAGCGCGGAGCCCTCGGGCAGCGCGGGCACGTGATCGACGCTGTTGTGCATGCCGGCGCCAAAGACGTGGCCGTGCGTCAGGAACAGCTCGCGGCCGACCTCGTCGAACAGTGTGGCGTAGTCGGCCATGACGGGAAAGTCGAGAACCATCTGGTCAACCTCGGCGTCGCAGTTGCCTCGCACCGCGATAATGCGGTCGGCCAGGGCGTTGAGCAGCGGGATCACGCGCTTGGGAGCGTAGTCGCGCGGCAGGTCGTTGCGCGGACCGTGATAAAGCAGGTCGCCCAGCAGGACGATGCGGTCGGGCTGCTCGGCTTCGATGGCGGCGCAGAGGCGCTCGGTCCAATATGCCGAGCCGTGGATGTCAGAAGCGATGAGGTATTTCATGGAGGTCCTTTCGGGGTGGGGTTGACGTGGCCGAGCGCGGAATGTCGCCACCAGCCGCGTTATTCAAATCGCAGTGCCGCGCTCTGGGCCGCCTGCATCACGCGTTGGAGCGGCACATTGTGCTCACGGGCAAGGCGGGCGCAGTCTTCGTACTCGGGCGCCGCACGCTCACTGCCGTCGGGCAAGGTGGCCACCTTGACGGACACCTCGCCCCACGGCGTCGTTACGCGCTCAAAGTAGCGCGGCAGGCAAACGCGCTCCATAACCTGGCGGCGAATGCCATTGGTCGTGGTTTCCAAAAAGATGATCGTCTGCAGGCGCTCGATATCCTCGTGGGTGCAGATTACCTGCAACTGCCAGCCAGGACGGCCTTTCTTGC
The DNA here is from genome assembly GCF_052067635.1 of Collinsella sp. HCP3S3_E5. NCBI lineage: Bacteria > Bacillati > Actinomycetota > Coriobacteriia > Coriobacteriales > Coriobacteriaceae > Collinsella > Collinsella sp. HCP3S3_E5. The sequence continues at coordinate 157,562 of NZ_JBQHQF010000001.1, forward strand.
AATAGAGGGGCAGCCAGTGCACCTCGCGCGCGCCGGCCTCGCGCAGGCGGTCGGCGGCGTAGGCGAGCACCTCGGGCGACGCGTCGTCGATGTCGCACTCCAGCTTGACGATGGTTTCGGGCGCATCGGTCTCGCGGGACAGCGGAGATGTAGTTCCACGTTGCATACGGTCCGGCTCCTTTCCGCACGGGCTCGTTTTATTCACCCAAACGCTAGCACATCGCGAGCGGCGCAAGTGTGGCGGCGCGCGATGAGCGCGATTTTCCTTGTCTGCAAGAACCGACACTCCACCGCCTCGGCCAAACATGTACATCAGCCTCCAAACATGTCATTTTTTGTCAGTTTTGGAAGCTGAGGTACATGATTCGAAGCAAGGCCGATGTCGCGAGCCCGCCCTTATGCGCTGCCCGTCCTTTCCAGTCGATTTCGGCCCACGGCGCGCACATCGCACTGGGGGCCGCGCCGTTACAATGGAGCAGATTCGCTTGACGTAAAGGAGCCGCCATGCCTGCTTGCCCGCTGGTCGATTGCCATACTCACACCTCGTTTTCGGACGGACACGCCTCGTTTGAAGACAACGTCCGCGCCGCTGCTGCGGCCGGTTGCCGCACCATGGTCTCGACCGATCACCTTACCCTGCCTGCCAGCATGGATGCCACCTGCGAGGTGCAGGTTGTCGAGGGCGACCTGCCGGCGCATCGTCTGGCTTTTGAGGATGCCCGCAAGCTTGCCGCGCAGATTGCGCCGGAGCTCGAGCTTGTCTATGGCTTTGAGTGCGATTGGTACGAAGGCTGCGAGCCTTTGGTTGAGCGCTGGTCCCGGGGCGCCGTCGTACGCCTGGGCAGCGTGCATTGGATTGGTAACCCGGGCAATATCATGGCAGGCGCTGCGGGCACGACGGGGACAGAGGGCGTCGCACGCCCCGATACGCCCGACTCACGCTGCGGCTGGATCGACGACGACACCAACCTGCACGTTTGGGAAAACTTAGGTGTGCGCGGCGTGTGGGAGCGCTACGTCGATGAATGGTGCCGCGCCTGCGAAAGCTCGCTCAACTTTGATGTGATGGCTCATCCCGACCTGGTCATGCGCTTTTCGAAGGAAGGCTTTGCGCCCGATTTTGACCCCGCACCGTTTTGGCAGCAGATGGCCGAGTGTGCGCACGATACGGGCCGCCGCGTTGAGGTCTCGACCGCCGCACCGCGCAAGGGGCTCGACGACTACTATCCCGCGACCGGCCTTTTGCGCTGCTTTGCCCATGCTGAGGCGCCCATTACCTTTGGCTCGGATGCGCACCGCGCCTGTGATATTTGCTGGAATATCCGCGAGGCCCAAGCCCATGCCTACGACTGCGGCTACCGAACCTTCGACATGCCCCACCCCACCGGCGAATGGGAGTCCACGCCCCTCGCCTAGCCATCCCTTCATAAGTTGCGGTGAAATAGCTCCTATTTATAGCCCTAAGACCGTCAAACAAGAACTATTCCACCGCAACTTCTATGGTCATCGGGGACGTTCTTTAACGACTAGTGGCGGCGGGCGTTGAGTTCGCCGGCCAGCTCGTCGAGGGTAATGCCGTAGCGCTCAAGCGTCACGAGCAGGTGGTAGACCAGGTCGCCAGCCTCGTAGCGAATGTGATCATGGTCGTTATCCTTGCAGGCCATGATCACCTCGCTCGCCTCCTCGGCAAGCTTCTTGAGCAGCTCATCCTCCACATCGGTCAGCAGTCGAGCGGTATAGCTTTCCTGCGGCGACGCATCGCGACGACCGTGAATCACCTCGGCCAGCCCCGTTAGCGTCTCGCCGATATTTCCATCCTGAACGTTTGCGGTACGCACACCCATGGTTCAATCCTTTCTGGTCGGCCAAGCGCCTGGTCGAGCGCCCGCCCTACGCGAGTTTCTTAAAGAAGCAGGTACGGTTGCCGGTATGGCAGGCCGGACCCGGCGAGTCGACCTTGACCAGCAGCGTATCGCTATCGCAGTCGGCCCAGAGTTCGCGAACCTCCTGCATGTTGCCGCTCGTCGCGCCCTTGTTCCAGAGCTCCTGGCGACTGCGGCTCCAAAACCACGTGGTGCCGGTCTCGAGCGTCAGCCCCACCGACTCCTCGTTCATCCAGGCAACCATGAGCACCTCGCCGGTGTCATACTGCTGAACCACACAAGGAATCAGCCCGCGGGCGTCGTACGCAAGCTTTGAAGGATCGGTTATCTCTTCCATTTCTCTCCCCAAATTCAAACTTCGCAGGTCGGCGAGGGTTGTCCAGGTGCCCGAGATTCCGAGCGACAAGCCCGACGACGCGTACTTAAGTACGCGAGGAGGGTTGGAGCCGGAAGGTCGGGTGCCTGGGCAAGCCGCAGCGCTAGAAGTCCAACCTGACAGGGATGCCCTGAGAGGCCATATACTCCTTCACCTGGCGAATGCTGAAGGTTCCAAAGTGAAAGACGCTCGCCGCCAGCACGGCGTCGGCCTCGCCCTCGATCACGCCCTCGGCAAAATGTTCGAGCGTGCCCACGCCGCCGCTCGCGATGACGGGGATTGGCACCGCGCGGGCCACGGCGCGGGTGAGCGCCAAATCAAAGCCGGCCTTGGTGCCGTCGCGGTCCATGCTGGTGAGCAAGATCTCGCCGGCGCCGCGACGAGCCGCCTCCTCGGCCCACGCCACCGCGTCGATGCCCGTGGCGTTGCGACCTCCTGCGGTAAAGACCTCCCACTTGTCGGCACCGGATGCGCCGGGCAAGCCGACGCGCTTGGCATCGATCGCCACGACCACGGCCTGGCTGCCAAACGCCGCGGCAGCCTGGCTAATCAGCGACGGATCGCGCACGGCCGCCGAGTTGAGCGACACCTTGTCGGCACCGGCGGCAACCATGGTGCGCATGCCCGCCAGGTCGCGAAAGCCGCCGCCCACGGTATAGGGAATGGCGAGCTCCTCGGCCGCATGTGCCGCCATCTCGATGGTCGTCGCGCGGTTGTCGCTCGTGGCAGTAATGTCCAGGAAGACGGCCTCGTCCGCACCCTCGCGGTCGTAGGCGCGGGCCAGTTCTACCGGATCGCCCGCATCGCGCAAGCTCACAAAGTTAACTCCCTTGACCACGCGGCCGTCCTTGACGTCCAGACAGGGAATTACGCGCTTGGTAAGCATGGGCTACTCCTCCCCTCGGGCGGCGGCCAGCGCCTGGGCCAGCGTAAAGTTGCCCTCGTAGAGCGCACGGCCGGTAATGGCGCCTTCAATCGCGCTCTCACCCACCGCGGCCAGTGCGCGGATGTCGTCGAGCGTCGAGATGCCGCCCGAAGCCACGACGGGAAAGCCCGCGACCTCGGCCACATGGCGATACGCCGCCACATCGATACCCGTCTGCATGCCATCGCGCGCGATGTCGGTATACACCAGATGCTTAAAGCCCAGCTCGGAAAGCTGCGCCACGGCATCGTCGAGCGCCACACCTGCGCCGTCGCGCCAGCCGTTCACCTTGACCTGACCGTCGCGCGCGGCGATGTCTGCCACCAGTAACTCGCCAAAGCCTTGGGCTGCCGCTTCGGCAAAACCCGGCTCGGTCACCAGCACGGTGCCCAGCGCGATACGGCATGCGCCGTAGCCTGCCAACTCGTCGATGCGCGCAAGCGAGCGGACGCCACCGCCCACGTCCACGGACAGACCGTCGACGCCGCAGATGGCCTTAATCGCCGCCGAGTTGGCAGCGCGTGCGCCCTCGTCCTCGCCAAAGGCAGCGGACAGGTCGACGACGTGCACCCAGCTCGCGCCCTGTTCGGCAAACGTGCGGGCAACGGCCACGGGATCGTCGGAATATACCTTGCAGCGGCTGCGGTCACCGCGCTCCAGGCGCACGACCTTGCCGCCGATCAGATCGATTGCGGGAAACAGGATCATCGGCCAACCTCCTCGACGATGCTGACGAAGTTCTTAAGGATGCGCTGACCCAGCGCGGAGGATTTCTCGGGATGGAACTGGCAGCCCCACACGTTGCCATGGCGCACGATGCACGGGAAGCTCCGCGTATAGTGTGTGCGCGCCAGCACATCGGCGGCATCGGCGTCGTCAGCCACCGCGTAGCTGTGGGTGAAGTACATGTTGGCACCCTCGGCAAAACCGGCAAGCAGCGGATCGGCCGCACCGGCGGGCGTCATGTGCACCTGGTCCCAGCCCACGTGCGGCACCTTCAGGCGGCTCGACTCCAAGCGCGTGCACGAACCGCGCATAATGCCCAGGCCATCGACCCAGGGACCGCCAGCCTGCTCGGGGGCGCTGCCGTCGGCGAGGGCGCCCTCGTCCGCAGGCACGCCCTCGTTGCCGCGCTCAAAAAATAGCTGAAGGCCCAGGCAGATGCCGAGCAGCGGAGTTCCGGCGGCAACGGCGTCGAGCACCGCGTCCGCCTCGCCACTCTGGCGCATAAAGGCGATCGCGTCATAGAACGCACCCACGCCCGGGATGACCAGGCCGTCGGCGCGGCGGATCTGCTCCGGATCGTCCGACGTGCAGGCGGCGGCACCGGCGCGCACAAGCCCGCGCACGACGCTCGACAAGTTGCCCTTGTGGTAGTCGACCACCACGATCTTCGGTTCGCCCACGCGACCCTCCTTTTTCCCATTCAAAACCTGCCAAAAAGGGACAGGTTTATTTTGGTCGGTTAAACGTTCACCCACCGTATGAGACAGCATTTCCGCAGATAAAACCTGCCAAAATAAACCTGTCCCTTTTTGGCAGGTTACAGCGAGCCCTTGGTGCTGGGGATGCCCTGCACGCGGGGATCGAGCTCGCAGGCGTGGCGCATCGTGCGGCCCACGGCCTTAAAGGCGGCCTCGATAATGTGATGCGAGTTGCCGCCTGCGAGCTCGCGCACGTGCAGCGTGAGCTTGGCATCGCGCGCAAAGGCATAGAAGAACTCGACGGCCAGCTCGGTATCGAAGCTGCCCACACGTTCGGTCGGCACGGGCAGATCGCAGTAGGCCTGGCCGCGACCCGAAATGTCCACGGCGGCCATCACGAGCGTCTCGTCCATGGCAATCGCCGCGTCTGCAAAGCGCGTAATACCCGCCTTGTCGCCCAGCGCTTGGCAAAACGCCTCACCCAGCACAATGCCCGTGTCCTCGACGGTATGGTGCGCGTCGACCTCCACGTCGCCTACTGCATGCACCGTCAAATCAAACAGGCCATGGCGGCCAAAGGCGTTGAGCATGTGGTCGAAAAACGGCACGCCGGTCGAGATATCGCACACGCCGCATCCGTCCAGGTCGAGTTTGACGACAATATCGGTCTCCCCCGTCTTGCGGACCACCTCGGCATAACGGCTCATCTACATCTCCTCCTTCACCAGCGCGGCAAACGCAGCCAGCACCTCATCGTTTTCCTGCGGGGTGCCCACGGTAATGCGCAGACAGTCCGCAAGCCCCGGCGCGTAGCTAAAGTCGCGCACCAAAATCGAATACTCGTCGCGCAGGCGCTCACGCACGCGCGTAGCATGCGGCGTGCGCACGAGCACAAAGTTCGCCGCACTCGGCCATGCCTCCACGGGCAGACCCCCGCCAGCCATTGCGCGCAGGGCACACAGTTCGCGCTCGCGCTCGGATGCGACCTGTGCCACCACGGGCGCGTACGCATCGCGGGCGCGCACGCAGGCAAGCGCCGCCGCCTGACTCAGCACGTTGACCGAATAGATCTGGCGAATCGCCGCGAACACGTCGATGACCTCGGGCGCCGCAATCACATAGCCCAGACGCGTGCCGGCGGCGCCAAACGCCTTAGACAGCGTATGCAGGATCACCAGGTTGGGATGCTCGGCGATAAGTCCCTGCGCTGTGGTGGCCGCGCCAAACGAATCATCGGCAAACTCCACGTAGGCCTCGTCGACCATCACCACGCCAGGGCACGCATCGCACAGGGCCGCGACAAAGTCGAGCGGCGCCACGTCGCCCGTGGGGTTATTGGGCGAGGTCACGATTGCCAGGTTGCACTCGGGCGCCGCCGCGAGCACGGCAGTCTGGTCGAGCTCAAAGGTCGCCGGGTCGCGCCACACGTCGCGCACCTCGGTCTGGCAGAGCGACGCAAAGAACGCATACTCGCTAAAACACGGCGGGCAGTTGAGCAGGGTCCGCCCCGCACCGCCAAACGCCAGCAGGTAGTTATAGAGCAGCTCGTCGCCGCCGTTGCCCACGCAGACATTCTCGCGCGCCACACCATGCCAGGCAGCAAGCTCGTCGCGCAGATCGTTGGACATGGGGTCGGGGTAGCGGTTGAGCGGCGTGGCAGCCAGGGCGGCGTCGACCGCCTCGCGCACGCCAGCCGGCACGGGATAGGTGTTCTCGTTGGCCGAAAGGTTGATACGCGTGGGCGTAAAGTTGGGATCGTAGGGCTCAATGCCAGCCAAGTACGGCTGGACGAGCTCCTTCATGCGAGACGTCAGCTCGGCCATATTAGGCCTCCTCGCCGGTCGCGCCAGCGCCATCCGCGCTTGCAGCCGCTAGGTCCACACCCTCGGCGACCGTCGCCACGGCGTCGCCCGGCCAGGCGACCTTGGTCAGGTCGGCCGCGGCCAGAGACTCAGCACTCACGGCACCCTCGCCCTGCTCCAGCACACGGCGACGCAGCGCGGCGGAAAGCGCGTGCGCCCACAGGCCCTCGGCCTCGGCCAGGCGCTGCGTCGCGGGAGCGTCCGAGAGCAGGCCCTCGGGCGTATAGCAAATGACACTCGAGCGCTTGACGAATTCTTCGACCGAAAGCGGGTTGGAGAACATGGCCGTGCCGCCGGTCGGCAGCGTGTGGTTGGGGCCGGCAACATAATCGCCAAGCGGCTCGGAGCTCCAAGCGCCCACAAAGATGGCGCCGGCGTTGCGAATGCCGCCGAGCAGGCCCATCGCATCCTTGCAGTGAAGCTCCAGGTGCTCGGGCGCCACGGTGTTCACCGCCTCGACGGCAGCAGCCATATCGGCGGCCACCACGATGGTGCCCTCGTTGTCGAGCGAGGCGCGCGTGATCTCGGCGCGCGGGGACTGTGCCACCAGAATGTCGATACCCGCCTCGACCTCGCGCGCAAACTGCTCGTCGCAGGTCACCAGATAGCAGGCTGCTAGCGGATCGTGCTCGGCCTGGGCCATCAGGTCGGCCGCGACCACCATGGGTTTGGCCGTGGCATCTGCCAGCACGCAGACCTCGGAGGGGCCGGCGACCATGTCGATGCCCACGTCGCCCGAGACAATCTGCTTGGCCGCGGCAACAAAGGCATTGCCCGGACCGGTGATTTTGTCGACGCGCGGAATGGTCTCGGTACCGTATGCCAGCGCGGCCACGGCCTGAGCGCCGCCCACCATATAGATTTCGTCCACGCCGCCGAGCTTTGCCGCGGCGAGCGTGTAGGAACTGATCAGGCCATCTTTTTGCGGCGGGGTCACCATGACCACGCGCTCGACGCCGGCCACCTTGGCGGGAATGGCATTCATGAGCACCGTGGAGGGATACTGCGCGCGACCGCCCGGCACGTAGATGCCGGCCGCCGCAAGCGGGGTCACCTTAACGCCGAGCATGGTGCCGTCTGCACGCGTGGTAAACCAGCTCTGCTCGACCTCGCGCTGGTGGAACTCGCGAATCTGGCGCGCAGCCTTCTCGAGCGCCGCGACAAAGGCCGGATCGAGGCCCTCGAGCGCGGCATCGATCTGTTCTTGCGGCAGACGGAAGCTCTGCAGCTCTACACCGTCAAAACGCTGACAGTAGTCGCGCACCGCGGCATCGCCGTTGGCGCGCACGTTGGCCACGATATCGCGGGCGGCGTCGACGATGTTTTGCGGCAGCACGCCCTTACGGTTGAGCTGGTTGGTAACGAGACGCTCACCAGGAGCAAGCTTGATGGTCTTCATATCGGTATCCCCTATCGGTCGAGGTTGTGTTCGAAAAACGAGAGGCCGGGCGGCGGCGCCCATCGGCCCGCAGCCCAGACGTTGGGGCGCCCGTGCGTGCTCGCGCTATTGTGCCGAGCCCGCAACGGGCTCAAAATGCTTGTCCTTAACGGCCGCCGCCAAGCGATCTGCCAGATTACGTACGCGAGGATCCAAGCGAGCGGCGCCCGGGTTGACAAAAAAGCGCGCCGTGCAGTCCATAATGCGACCAGTAATAACCAGGTCGTTGTCGCGCAGCGTGGCACCCGTAGCGGTAATATCCACGATGCGATCGGTCATGCCGACGATGGGGCCCAGCTCGATGTTGCCGTGCAGCGAAACGATATCGGCGTTCACACCGCGCTCGGCATACCAGGCACTCGCGATGCGCGGATACTTGGTTGCCACGCGAAGCGACCCGCGGCGAGCATAGTTGCGCTCGGCCTGACCGGCGCGCCACGCGGGCTCCGCCTCGATAAAGGTGCACAGGCCATAGCCCAAGTCGACCAGCTGCAGCAGGTTGAGGTCGGCCTCGATGAGCGAGTCACAGCCACAGATGCCGCAATCGGCGCCACCGCAGCCCACAAAGGCGGGCGCATCGCTGGGTCGCACGATAACAAACTCGATATCGCCGACCGTGCCCTCACCGGCACGCGTGTCGCGACCGCGCACAATCAGGTGACGGCCGGGGTCACGCAACTCAGAGACGTCCAGGCCCGCGGCCTCGAGCACGTCGAGCGTGTCTGCCTTAAGCGAGCCCTTGGGCACGGCAATGCGCAGCGGACCCTCGGCGCCACGGCCCGCGGCGTGATCGCCGTCGGAAGCGGTGTCCTCTGCCGAGGTACGCGCGGCCTCCAAACGCTCGAGCGAAAAGGCGAAGCCCGCCGCCGGCACCTCGATGCCGTCGCCAAATGCGCCGGTAAAGATGGAGTCGTAGCGTCCGCCCGAACCGACCGGATCGGGCAAGCCACCGGCATAGGCCTTAAAGACCAGGCCCGTGTAGTAATCGAAAGAGTTCATAATGGAGAAATCGAACGACAGCACCTGGGCGTCCTCGGGAGCCAAACCCTCGACCAGGGCACGCAGCTCGAGCGTCGGCGGCGCGGCGATACCGGCGGCCTCCAACAGCGCGTCCACGCGGTCGAGCACCTCGGCACCACCGTGCAGGCGCGGCAGCTCGCTAATGGCGGCCTTGACGGCATCAGACTCGGTGCTGGCAACCACGCGGGCATCGAGACCCACAAAGTCGTTGGCATGCACGCAGCGCAGGGCCTCGGCTGCCAGCTCGCGATCCTCGCACGCCGCGAGCAGCTCCTTAAAAGGACGCACGCTACCTGCGATAATACGAGCATCGGGAAGCGCCAGCTTACGCACGGCCTCGGCCACCAGCGAAACAATCTCTACATCGCCCGCGGTATCGCCCGCACCGATAAGCTCAAAGCCCAGCTGCGTAAACTGACGCGAGCCACCGGCATTGCGCTGGCACTCGCGAACCACCGGCGCCTCGTAGCGAAGGCGCAGGGGCAGATCGGCCGCACGCATACGGGTCGAAACCAGGCGCACGATCGGCAGCGTGTTGTCGGGACGGACCACCAGCAGGCGGCCGTCGTCATCAAAGAGCTTAAACGGCGTGTCCGCAATGCGGCCGCCCTCCTCGAGCGAACCCTTGTCCTCGAGCAGCGGCGTCTCGACCGGAAGGTAATGATGCTCCCTGAAGCAGCCCTTCACCGTATACGCGATCTCCTCGCGTGCCTGAGCCTCCTCGGGCAATATGTCCCGGAATCCCCACGGTGTGGCCGTCATCTGGTGAGCCTCCTCATGCTGTGTTTCATATAGAACGAAAGACCGGCATAGCTCCGCCGGTCTTCTGGGTACTTTAGCATACTAGAGTGCTTGCGGGGAGAACCGTCGCCCTCGGCTCACAGCGTATTCATTTGGAAACATTGGAGGAGGCACATCCCGCCCGCCAGCCAAAAACTGGGATGCGGTTTCCGGTTGAGACTTCTGGCGGAAACTGCGCCCCGAAATTACAGTCCAGAACGGGATGCGGTTTCCGGTTGAGGTCTTCAGCGGAAAGTGCGTCCCGGAATTTGGGCTTGGAATGGGATGTACTTTCCGGATAGGACCGCATACGGAAAGTACATCCCATTCTGGAGGCTCATTCCGGGACAGGCTTTCCGGTTGGGGGGACTGCGGACAAAAAGTTGGACCGTTGAGGTCCGGAACGGAGTCCGCATGGCATACAGTAGGAGAATGGTGGAGAGGGCCAGGGCGCTTCGCGGCGCCGGGCTCACCGT